>JBEHCB010000194.1:0-4252 GCA_041192885.1 Actinomycetota bacterium | reverse complement strand
AGCAACCAGCTTCGTGCATCCCCAACGAGTTCCGCAGTTGGCCGATGCTGACGAGGTGGCGGCGGGCTTGGCGGATGTGCTTGGTAGTCGACGACTGCCGATGCTGGTGCCGAATACCCGCGGATTGCAGCGGGCGTTGGATGCCGGCGCTCGCGAGATCGCAGTATTTCTCAGTGCGACTGAATCGTTCGCACAAGCAAACTTAGGAACGGACCTGCTAGGTCAGCGGCGGATGACCGAAGAGGTCATGGGCGCGCGACCGTCATCGATGCCGGTGCGCGGTTACGTCTCAATGTGCTGGGGTGATCCGTGGGAAGGCCCGGTCCCGCCCGCAGCTGTTGCCGATGTTGTGCGCTTCCTTCTGGACACAGGCGTTCAGCAAGTTTCGCTGGGCGACACCATTGGCGTTGCTACGCCAGGAGCAGTGACTGCTTTGCTCAGTTCGCTGCGCGATTCAGGCGTGCCGATGCAGTCGTTGGCAGTTCACTTCCACGACACCTATGGCCAGGCTTTGGCGAACACTCTGGCTGCATTGCACAGCGGCGTGACTGTGGTTGATGCATCAGCCGGCGGCCTCGGCGGCTGCCCATTCGCGCGAAGCGCCACCGGCAATTTGGCGACAGAGGATCTGGTCTGGATGCTTCATGGCATGGGGATCTCAACGGGTGTGGATTTGATGGCTGTTGTCCGCTCATCTGTGTGGCTGGCTGAGTCGATGGGCCGCTCGCTAGTCTCGCGAACAGCAACCGCGCTGGCCGCGGCAGCCGAGGAGCCACGATGACCGCAGAAGCCATGTTCAACACGTCGCTGCCGGCGGAGTTGGAGGAGTTGCGCTCTGAGGTTGCGCGTTTCGCTAACGAGGTTGTCGCTCCGGTCGCCGCTCTTCACGATGAGCAGAAATCATTCCCTTACGCGGTTGTGGCGCAGATGGCGCAGATGGGCTTGTTCGGCCTTCCTTTCCCCGAGGAACTCGGCGGCATGGGCGGGGACTACCTGACCTTGTGCATCGCGTTGGAAGAGTTGGCCCGCGTCGATCAAAGTGTCGCCGTTACTTTGGAAGCAGCTGTCTCGTTGGGTGCGATGCCTGTTTTCCGGTTTGGAACCCAAGAGCAGAAGTCGCGGTGGTTGCCGGAGCTGATCTCAGGCACCGCGCTCGGCGCCTTTGCATTGACGGAATCCGGCGCCGGCAGCGATGCCAGTGCCATGCGCACCAGCGCAGTCGAAACTGATGGCGGTTGGGTGATCGACGGCACTAAGGAGTTCATCACCAACTGCGGCACCACCATCACTTCGTTGATCACGGTGTGCGCTGTAACTGGGACCAAGAGCGATGGTCGCAAGGAGTACTCGACCTTCCTGGTGCCGGCAGGCACACCCGGCGTTGAGGTGCAACCCGCGTACAGCAAAGTGGGTTGGCATGCCAGCGATACACACCCGATCACTTTTACCGGCGTGCGAGTGGGAGTCGATGCGCTGCTTGGCGAACGCGGTCGTGGGTATGCGAACTTCTTGTCGATTTTGGATGAGGGTCGAATCGCCATCGCTGCGCTGGCGACGGGTGCCGCCCAGGGGTGCGTGGATGAGAGCATCAAGTACGCGCAGCAACGAGAGGCATTTGGTCGGCCGATTGCTGGTTTCCAATCGATCTCGTTCATGATCGCGGACATGGAAGCGCGCACGCAGGTCGCTCGGGCGATGTGGCGGCACGCGGCATCGTTGATGCAACAAGGCAAGCCATTCAAGAAGGAAGCGGCGATCGCGAAACTGGTGTCATCCGATGCCGCAATGCAGAACGCCCGATGCGCAACGCAGATCCACGGTGGCTACGGCTTCATGAACGAGTACCCGGTCGCCCGCCAGTACCGCGACAGCAAGATCCTTGAGATTGGCGAGGGCACCAATGAGGTGCAGAAGATCCTGATCGCCCGCGAACTAGGTTTGTCATAGTCAGCGTTTGGAGCAACGAATGAGTGCAGTGTTGACCTACACCGTCGATCATGGTGTCGCGACCATGACGATGTGCCGCCCGGATGCCCGCAATGCGCTCAATCAGCAGTTGCGCGATGCGCTGCGCGAAGGTTTCGCCCGGTTCACCGCTGATGCTGATGCGAAAGTGCTGGTGCTGGCAGGTGAGGGACCGACCTTCTGCGCTGGTGCTGATCTGAAAGAGATGGCTGAGACGGGATTGCAGGTACCGCCGCCAGACTTCGTGCCGACGATTCACGAATTCCCTGACTGCGACAAGCCGGTGATCGCTGCCGTACAGGGAGCGGCACTTGGTGGCGGCTTCTGCCTGGCACTGTGGTGTGACTTGATTGTCGCCGACGACGGCGCCACCTTCGGTGTCACTGAAGCACGGTGGGGGCGCGGTGCGCCGTGGGCCCTGCCGTTGGTCGCGATCGTCGGCCCTCGCGCTGCCACACAGCTGCTCGCCACTGCGACACCCGTGGCCGCGGATCGCGCATTTTCGATGGGCTTGGTGAACGAGGTCGTTCCAGCTGGCTCGCATCTGGCAGCAGCGCAAGCGATGGCGGCCCAGATCGCATCGATGGCGCCACTGTCGGTGCAGGCCGGTGTCCGAATGGTTCGCCGGCTTGCCGCCAGCGGATTCGCCGGGCTCACCAACGAGGTGGCGCAGATGTGGGCCCCCGTGTACTCAAGCGAGGACGCGCAAGAGGGCCCGCGAGCATTTGCTGAGAAGCGCGAGCCGAAGTGGTCTGGCGTGTGAGCGAGATCAAAGGACTGGCTGGTGTGACCATGATCGGTGGGCAGCGATGAGCAGTTTTAGCAAAGTTGTCAGCGGCGCTCAGGCGGTTGCAGACATCAACGATGGAGCGACCATCGCCGTCGGCGGCTTCGGTCTCTGCGGGATTCCGTCGTACTTGATCAACCAAGTTCTCGACCTGCCGGTTGGCAACTTCACTGTGGTGTCCAACAACTGTGGTCTGGATGACGCGGGAATCGGATTGTGGCTCGCTGCCGGCAAGACCGTGAAGATGATCGCTTCGTATGTCGGCGAGAACGAGACCTTCGAGCGCATGTACATGCAAGGGCAACTGCATGTTGAACTCACACCGCAAGGCACCTTGGCTGAGAAGTTGCGCGCTGGCGGCGCCGGCATCCCGGCGTTTTACACCGCCACGGGTGTCGGCACCGTTGTCGCAGATGGCGGCTTACCGTGGAAGTACAGCGCAGATGGCAGCGTCGAATTGGCATCTCCGCCTAAGGAGACACGAGAGTTCCGCGGCCGCACTTATGTGTTGGAAGAGTCGATCGTCCCAGATTTCGCACTTGTGCGTGCCAGCGTCGCCGATACCTTGGGCAACTGCTTGTTCGATGCCAGCACCCGCAACTTCAATGTGCCCGCGGCGATGGCCGGCGTGGTGACGATCGTCGAGGCCGAGCGCGTCGTCGAGCCTGGGGAGATTGCGCCGCAAGAAGTTCACCTGCCGGGAATTTACGTCTCGCGCGTGGTGCAGTTGAGCGAACCGTGGATCAGCGACAAGCGGATTGAAAAGCTCACTGTCACCGAGCCAACAGCGGCTGAGGGGCAGGTGGGTTGAGATGGCGCTGACTCGCAATGAGATGGCTGCTCGCGCTGCCAAAGAGCTTCGCGATGGGCAATACGTGAACCTCGGCATCGGCTTGCCGACACTGGTTCCCAACTTCCTGCCGCCGGGTGTGACTGTGGTGCTGCAATCCGAGAACGGAATCCTCGGCGTCGGGCCCTACCCCGTGCGCGGCGCTGAGAAAGCCGACCTGGTCAATGCCAGCAAGGAAACCGTGACGGTGTTGCCAGGCGCATCATTTTTCGATTCGGCGACATCGTTCGCGATGATCCGCTCGGGCAAAGTGGATGCTGCGATTCTCGGCGCGATGCAAGTCAGCCAAAGTGGGGACCTCGCTAACTGGATGATCCCAGGCAAGATGGTTAAAGGGATGGGCGGCGCCATGGACTTGGTCCACGGCAGCAAACGGGTCATCATCTTGATGGAGCATGTGGCCAAAGACGGAAGCGCGAAGCTGGTGAGCGACTGCGCACTGCCGTTGACAGGAAGGGCCGTCGTCGACCGCATCATCACCGATCTGGCCGTGATCGATGTCGACCCCCGAGGATTCGTGCTGAGGGAATGTGCACCGGGTGTGAGCGTCGATGAGGTGCTCGCCGCTACAGATGCGCCCGTCATCGTGGAATTAGCTACAGAACAGGGTTGAATGGGCGCATGAGCGAGACAAGCAAGCCTGCTGGTGG
>JBEHCB010000193.1:0-5704 GCA_041192885.1 Actinomycetota bacterium | reverse complement strand
ACCCCGATGAAGTCACTGTGCGCATCGGCGCGGAGAACCGCGACGAAGGTCTGACATCGGCGTCCATCGTCACCACCGCTTATGGCAGCTCGGAGCGCTCGTTGGCTGCATTGGGCGTGGTTGGGCCGACGCGGATGGATTACCCCGGCACCATCGCCGCGGTGCAGACTGTTGCCCGGTATGTCGGGCGGATCGTGGCGGACGCCTGATGGCAACAGCGACGGATTATTACGAGGTCCTCGGGGTCAGCCGCGAAGCTGACGCCGACGAGATCAAGCGCGCTTACCGCAAACTTGCTCGCCAATGGCACCCCGATGTGAACTCCAGCGACGAGGCGCATGCGAAGTTCGCCGCAGTCAGCGAGGCTTACGAAGTCCTCAGCGACCCCGACAAGCGCCAGCGCTATGACCTCGGCGGCAACGACGGTTTCGGTGGTTTTGGCGGCCAAGGTTTCGGCTTCGGCGGCTTCGGCGACATCATGGATGCGTTCTTCGGCGGCGGCCAGGCGCGCGGTCCCAGGCCGCGGGTGCAGCGCGGTCAAGACGCATTGATCCGAGTCCAGGTTGGATTGGCCGAAGCGGCTTTTGGCGCCGTGAAGCAGTTGACCTTGGACACCGCGGTTGTATGTGCAGGCTGCACCGGCACCGGGTGCGCCGATGGCACCCAGCGCGCTGCGTGCTCGATGTGCCGCGGCCGCGGCGAAGTGCAGACAGTCCAGACCTCGCTGCTGGGCCAGGTGATGATGTCCAGGCCGTGCCCGCAGTGCCAAGGTTTCGGCGATGTGATCACGCATCCCTGCAGCGACTGTCACGGTGAAGGCCGCGTGCGCACGCGGCGCACGCTGGACATCACCATCCCTGCCGGCGTTGCCGGCGGTACCCGCCTGCAGATGTCCGGCGAAGCTGAAGCGGGCCCCGGCGGCGGACCGAACGGCGATCTGTATGTGGACATCATCGAGCAGACCCACGTTGTGTTCGTCCGCAATCGCGATGACCTCCATTGCACCTTGACGGTGCCGATGGTTGATGCTGCACTGGGGACGACGGTCGACGTGGAGACAATCGATCCTGACGTTGCGGCCGGCGCCGAAGGCGCGACGGGGCCGCGGCTGGTGTTGCCGGTAGAGGTCAAACCGGGCACCCAACCCGGTCATGTCATCAAGTTGAAAGGCAAAGGCGTGCCGCACCTGCGCAGTAGTGGTCGCGGCGACATGAACATCCATCTTGAGGTGTCGGTGCCAACGGAGTTGAACGAGAAGCAGAAGCAGATGTTGCGTGACTTCGCCGGCAGCCGCAAGGAAGCACCGGCGACAGTGACCCAGGCGCGCGACACCGGCGGCAGCGGCTTTTTCTCCAAGCTCAAAGACGCCTTCAAATGACCCATGTGTTCTTCGCTGCAGCGGCGACAGACGTCCCAGTCGGCGGCACCTTGCTGCTAGATGGCGATGAAGGCCACCACGCAGTCAAGGTTCGACGCGTCAGTGTCGGCGAAGCGGTCGAGGTTGTCGACGGTGCGGGAACGCGCGCGATCGGCAGGGTGCACGAGGTGCACAAACAATCCTGCACAGTGCTGGTGGATGCTGTCGAGGTTGAGCCATCGCCGGCACAGCGCGTCACCGTTGTGCAGGCACTCACCAAGAAAGATCGCAGCGACCAGGTGATCGAGCTGCTCACCGAAGTCGGAGTGGATGAAGTGATGCCATGGCGGGCCTACCGCAGCATGACTAGTGAAGTGCCGAGCAAGTGGGTACGCATCAGCGTCGAGAGCTGCAAGCAGAGCCGGCAATCGCGATTCCCGCAGATCCGCCAGCTCGCCGACACCAGCACGGCAGTTAAGTTCCTGCGCGAACAGACAGCAGCAGGAGCGCAGGTGTTGGTGTGCCACGAGAGCGCGACCGCGCCGATCGCACAGGTGGTGCGTGCCGATGCCAGCGGCTATGTCGTCGTCATCGGACCCGAAGGCGGCTTGACCGACGATGAGCTGAACGACTTCGTCGACGCGGGTGCAGATGTTGTGCGCCTGGGGCCGACAGTTCTGCGCGCAGCGACCGCTGGTGCCGTTGCCGCATCTATTGTGTCGGCACTGACCGGCCGCTGGTCGACTGTGAAGGAGTGACCCATGAGCGAATGCGTGTTCTGTCTGATCGTCGCCGGCGAGCTGCCGTCGACCAAGGTTTACGAGACCGATGAAGTGCTGGCTATCCGTGACATCAACCCGGCCGCTCCCGTGCATGTGATCGTCTTCCCCAAGCAGCACTACACCGACATCGTCGAGCTGGGGGAGAGCGACCCCAACCTGGGCGGTGCCATGGTCGAGGCAGTAGCGGCGGTAGCCCGGATTGAGGGGGTTGAAGCGGGCTTCCGCACGTCCTTCAACACGGGCAAAGGCGGCGGACAGACGGTTTTCCACGTGCACGCGCATGTGATGGGCGGCAGGCAACTGTCGTTGTCGCTCGGCTGAGCATCACCTACGATTAGCGCCACATGTCCGAGCCTTTGCCGCAGTTGCAGACCGCGAAAGTGGTCGTGCCCGCCGCCTATCCCATGGTCACCCTGTTGGGAGTCGGCGATGCCCACATCCGCACGCTCGAAACCCTGATTCCAGACGCGCAGGTCCATGTGCGCGGCAACGAGATCAACATCGAGGGCAGCGATGCCGCAGTGGCCCTGGTGGAGATGGTGCTTACGGAATTGATGGCGGTGATGCGCACCGGCCAAGGCCTCAGCCCCGAACTGGTCGAGCGAACAGTCGACATGCTGCGGGAATCATCCGGCGTGCGGCCGGCCGATGTGCTGACGGCGAACATCCTGTCCAACCGCGGCAAAAACATCCGGCCGAAGACGCTCAACCAGAAGCGCTACGTCGACGCCATCGACGAGCACACAATCGTGTTCGGGCTCGGCCCCGCCGGCACGGGCAAGACCTACCTCGCGGTCGCCAAAGCAGTGCAATCTCTGCAGGCCAAGAAGATCACCCGCATCATCCTCACCCGCCCTGCCGTGGAAGCCGGCGAGCACTTGGGATTCCTGCCGGGGAGTTTGAGCGAGAAGATTGATCCGTATTTGCGCCCGCTGTATGACGCCTTGCACGACATGATCGACCCTGACTCGATCCCGCGGTTGATGACCAGCGGCGTCATCGAAGTCGCGCCCCTTGCTTACATGCGCGGACGCACGCTCAACGATGCGTTCATCATCTTGGACGAGGCGCAGAACACCTCGCCGGAGCAGATGAAGATGTTCCTGACCCGGCTTGGTTTCAACTCCACGATGGTCGTCACTGGCGACACGACGCAGGTTGACCTGCCCAGCGGAGTCCGCAGCGGCCTTGAAGTTGTCCAAGAAATCCTCGACGGCGTGGAAGACATCCACTTCTCGCGCCTGACGAGCCACGACGTCGTGCGCCACCGATTGGTGGGCAGGATCGTCGACGCGTATGCGCATTGGGATGCGCATCGCGCTGTGGTGCCGGCAAAGCGACCCAACCCGCCGGCATCGCGCACCCGATGACCGATCATCCGGCGACCGCCGACGCGGACCCATCTGCGAATACAGCATTGAGCACGGCTGCAAACACAGGTTTCGCGATAGATATCGTCTGTGAAGACGGCTGCGAGCCTTACCCCGGCTGGGGTGAAGACGACACCCGTGAATTGGCGGAATTCTTGCTGCAGAAACTGCGCATGGCTGCTGGCAGTGACATCTCCGTGGCGTTTGTAGGCGAAAAAGAGATGGAGCGCCTGCATGTGCAGTGGCTGGATGAGCCCGGCCCTACCGATGTGATGTCGTTCCCGATGGATGAGTTGGTCCCTGGTGATGAGCGCGCGGGTTCCTTGGGCGATGTGGTGATCTGTGGCTCGGTCGCTGCGCGCCAGGCGCAGGCTGCTGGCCACTCGATACGCGATGAGGTGGAGTTGCTGTTCACCCACGGAGTTCTGCATTTGTTGGGGCACGATCACCAAGAACCTGCCGAACACGAGGTCATGTTCGGATTGCAAGCGGACTTGCTGAAGAGCTGGCGCGAGGAGAACAACTCATGAACGTCCCCGTGATGGAGATCATCGCCGCGGCGCTGCTGCTGGTGGTCGCTTTCGCATTCATCGTGCTGGAGACGGCGATCAACCGCGTCTCGCGGGTGCGGGCCGAGGAGCTGCGGCACCCCAACGGCCGCCGGCATGCGCTTGAAGCGGTCGTGGCTGACCGCGCGCGTTATGTGAATGTCTTGTTACTGCTGCATGTTGTCGCATCGACTGTCGCAACAGTCTTGATCGCTGTCGCTTTGTCGCCGGTCTGGCTAGCCGCTGTGATCATGGTGGCCGTCGGTTTCATCGCTTTGGGCGTAGCACCGCGCACCTTGGGCCGTCAGCACGCCGATGCCATCGCCAAATCAAGCGCCAGCTTCGTGTACCGGTTGGCGATTCTTTTGGGGCCGATCACGCGCTTGCTGATCTCCATCGGAAACGCCGTCACCCCCGGCCGTGGTTACAAGGAAGGCCCGTTCGCGTCTGCCGCTGAGTTGCGCGATCTGGTGGACCAAGCCGAGAGCGTCATCGATGAAGACGAGCGGGAGATGCTGCAGTCCGTCTTCGAGCTCGGTGACACCGTTGCTCGCGAGGTGATGGTGCCGCGCACTGAGATGGTGTTCATCGAATCCACGAAGACTCTTCGCCAAGCGCTGTCGCTGGGCCTGCGGTCGGGTTTCAGCCGCATCCCTGTTGTCGGCGAGGGTGTGGACGACATCGTCGGGGTCATCTATTTGAAGGATGTCGCCCGACGCGCGTTCGAGCACCGGGAGTCTGAGCAGAGCGAGCGAGTGGAATCGCTCATGCGACCGGCGTTGATGATCCCCGATTCCAAGCGTTGCGACGACTTGCTCAAAGAGATGCAGGCGTCCCGTCGCCACTTGGCGATCTTGGTGGACGAATACGGCGGCGTCGCCGGGTTGGTGACGATCGAAGACATCCTCGAAGAGATCGTCGGCCAGATCACCGACGAATACGACTTGGAAGCACCAGAGATCGAAGAGCTACCTGAGGGTTCGATCCGGGTGAGCGCGCGCTTCCACATCGAAGACCTTGCTCGCGAAATCGACATCGAACTGGATGCCGATGAAGAAGGCGTCGACACCGTCGGCGGCTTGCTGGCAAGCCGATTGGGTGTCGTGCCGATTCCCGGTGCGCACATCGACCTGGGCGGGTGGAGATTGACCGCCGAGTCGTCGATGGGCCGCCGCAATCAAGTGGCAACAGTCCTCATCAGCCGCCTGACTTCCAGCGAGGCGCACGATGAGCCGGGTCAACCGACCGAGTCGGAGGCCTGAGTGGGAACGCAGGACGCGAGCAACTCGTCTGCGGGCGCGGCTTCGATTAAGCCAGATGCCGCTGAGGGTTTCCGCAGTGGGTTCATCGCCGTTGTCGGCCGGCCGAATGTCGGCAAGAGCACCTTGATGAATGCCCTGGTGGGTGCATCCGTGGCGACGACCAGCGCCAAACCGCAGACCACTCGCCGTGCTATCCGCGGAATCATCACCAACGATGACGCGCAGATCGTCTTGGTGGACACCCCCGGCGTGCACCGCCCGCGAAGTCTGCTCGGCGAGAGGTTGAACGAGGTGGTGTATCGCACCTGGGCCCAGGTCGATGCGGTGGCCGTGTGCATGCCTGCGGACGAGGATTTCGGAAAGGGCGATGCGTTCATCATCAGCA
>JBEHCB010000192.1:0-3737 GCA_041192885.1 Actinomycetota bacterium | reverse complement strand
TACACCAACATGCTCACCGCGCTGGACCTGGCGCACATCCCGCTTTATTCGCGCGACCGGGGGCTAGACGACCCAGTCGTGCTGGCGGGTGGCCATGCGGCGTTCAACCCAGAACCCATCGCGGACTTCATCGACGCCGCGGTGCTCGGTGACGGTGAGCAGATCAGTTTGCTGATCAGCGACATCGTCCGAGCGTGGAAAGCCGAGGGTCGTCCCGGCGGCCGCGAGGAACTGCTTGCGCGGATGGCGCGCACCGGCAGTGTTTATGTGCCGGCGTTCTTCGATGTGGAATACCTGAGCGACGGGCGCATCCGTCGGGTGGTGCCCAACCGCTCGGACATCCCGTGGCGGGTGAGCAAGCAGACCGTGATGGACCTCGACGAGTGGGCGTACCCGAAGGCGCCGCTGGTTCCCGTTGCCGAGAGCGTCCACGAGCGCATGAGTGTGGAGATCTTCCGCGGATGCACTCGCGGCTGTCGCTTCTGCCAGGCCGGGATGATCACGCGCCCAGTGCGCGAGCGCAGTATCGAAACCGTCGGCAGCATCGTTGCCAATGGCTTGCAGAAGACCGGTTTCGAAGAAGTCGGCCTGCTGTCGCTGTCCAGCGCCGATCACTCCGAGATCGGAGAGATTGCCCGTCAGTTAGCTGATCGTTATGAAGGCTCCGACACGAGTTTGTCGTTGCCAAGCACCCGCGTGGACGCGTTCAACATCGATTTGGCGAACGAGCTCAGCCGCAATGGCCGCCGCAGCGGTCTCACGTTCGCGCCTGAAGGCGGGTCCGAGCGCATGCGCAAGGTGATTAACAAGACAGTGTCGGAAGAAGATCTCATCCGCACCGTCACCGCCGCTTATGCCGCAGGCTGGCGCCAGGTGAAGCTGTATTTCATGTGCGGGTTACCAACTGAGCAAGATGAAGATGTCCTGCAGATCGCCGAGATGGCCAAACACGTCATCGATGCCGGCCGCAGTGCCACCGGAGGCAAAGATGTTCGGTGCACCATCAGCATCGGCGGCTTCGTGCCCAAGCCGCACACCCCTTTCCAGTGGGCCAGCCAGGCTGACGCGGACACAATTGATTCGCGATTGGCCAAGTTGCGGGCTGTGATCCGCGACGACAAGAAATATGCGAAGGCGATCGGCGTGCGTTATCACGATGGCAAGCCGTCCATCATCGAAGGTTTGCTGTCGCGTGGTGATCGCCGAGTTGGCTCGGTGATCGAGGCGGTGTGGCGCGATGGTGGTCGATTCGACGGGTGGAGCGAGCACTTCAGCTATGAGCGCTGGGTCCGCTGCGCCGCCGATGCACTGGCCGCAACCGGCGTGGACCTCGACTGGTTCACCACTCGCGAGCGCGAGCTTGCCGAGGTGCTGCCGTGGGACCACTTGGAATCTGGCTTGGACAAGCAATGGCTCTGGGACGACTGGCAGGACGCGCTTGCCGAGGTGGAAGTCGATGACTGCCGATGGACGCCGTGTTTCGACTGCGGCGTGTGCGACCAGATGGGAACCAGCATTCAGATCGGCCCCACCGGTGGCAGCCTGTTGCCGCTGACGGTGATCCAGTGAGCAACCGCCGTCCCGATCCGGGGCGGGTGGCGGTGCCGGTAGCGCAACGCTTGCATGCCCGCTACGCCAAACATGGGCGGATGCGTTTCGCCAGCCACCGTGATTTCCAGCGCGCGTTGGAGCGAGCGCTTCGGCGGGCCGGGGTGCCGGTTGCGATGAGTGCCGGTTTCAGCCCGCATCCGCGAATCTCATACGCGAACTCCGCGCCGACAGGCTCGGCCAGTTTGGCCGAGTACTTCGAGGTCGCCCTGACTCGCGAGTGCGACCCGGCTGTCGTGCGGGACACAGTCAGCGAGGCGCTGCCCGAAGGCTTCGACTTGGTTGAAGTGGTGCTCGCCCCAGACCGTGAGTTGGCCTCGCGGTTGGAAGCCAGCCTTTGGCAGATCGAGCTCCCGCAAGCCCCTGCACCCGCAGTGGCGCCGGCCGTTGCGGCGTTCCTCGCCGCACAGGAAGTGGTGGTCGAACGGCTCATGAAAGACGGCATCCGCCGCATGGATGCCCGGGCAGCGGTGCTGTCGTTGCAGGTA
This sequence comes from Actinomycetota bacterium, assembly GCA_041192885.1. Classification (GTDB taxonomy): domain Bacteria; phylum Actinomycetota; class Actinomycetes; order S36-B12; family UBA5976; genus RFTO01. Next base: position 1,641 of record JBEHCB010000192.1, on the reverse strand, counting down.
TCGGATGTGTCGCTTTTGCCCGCGTCCGGACCTGCGGCGCGCCTGGTTTCGCAAGTGTCGGCGACTGCCGACCCCGCCTGTGCCATACTTGGCGCGGTTGTCCGGCACGTAACACCGGCCGTACGACCCGATGATCTTCTCACCGCCCTCCGCCAGGAGGGTGGGCTGGACCTCAAGGTCCCCGCGCGCATCACGCGTGTGGCGCAGGGCCCGTTGGCTGCCGATCAGCGATCGATCCTCGACCCGCTGGCTGTATCCGAGGAGCCGCAGCACCAGGTTGACGCCTGACGATCGGCGTCGGGACAGGCCGGCCGCCGGTGAAGACATCGCCCAAACACTTCAGTGGGCTTCGGCGAGCAGCAGCTCGCCAGGGTTCGCTGACCAGCGCGCAAGGTTCGCGCGCTGTCGGCATGCTGCCGAGGGTGCCCACCGGGCACTCACCGGCGCGCTGACAGTGCAGCAGGCCTGCCCCTAGCAGGAGATTTACTCATCATGAGCGATGAAACCATCGACAACCAGTCAAACAATCAGTCAGATTCCCCGGCTAAGCCGGCTCGACCTCGCCGCGCAGCAGCCAGGCCGGCGGGCCCGCCGGTGACTGGCGACACCAAGAGCGATACCGCGGCGGCTCCGCGTAAGCGCGCAGCCACTTCAAACGTTGACAAGGCAGGTTCCGCGGCGGCCAAGACGGCTGCTGCGAAGAAGTCAACCCCGAAGGCCGAGTCAGCGGACAGCGCATCTGCATCAACATCCAACGCAGGCGCACCCGCGGCGGCTTTTTTGGCGCCGGTGTTCCAAGCGCCGCAGCCGAAGTCCGGCTCAGCCAAGCAGTCGGGTGGTGCCAAGTCCGCGGACAGCGGCGATGCGCCAGCCAAGAAGGCCAAGCCAGCCGCGGTGGCAACCACCGATGCCGAGCGCGGTGACGGTGACGGCGCTGACGGCGGCGAAGATCGAGCAAGCGGCAACCGTCGACGTCGGGGCTCGCGTGGACGCCGAGGCCGCGGAACCGGCAACGGCGATGCGCAGTACGCAGAGACCACCGATGAGTCCGCGGACTCAGACGAGGCCGATGATGACGATTCAGCAAATGGTGATGGTGGCGCCCACCGCCGGCGTAAGCGCCGTCGCGCTGGTGAAACCGAGGGCGACGAGGGCAGCGACGGCTCCACCGTCGTGCATGTGCGCACGGCGAGGCCGAAAGATGAAGTTCGGGGCAGCGTTCGCATGGAAAGCCGCAAGCAGCGTCGCCGCGATGGCCGGGAAAACGGCCGCCGCCGTGTCAACATCTCCGAGGCTGAGTTCCTTGCGCGTCGCGAGTCGGTGGATCGAGTCATGGTCGTGCGCGACCGCGAGGGCATCACGCAGATTGGCGTGCTGGAAGACGGCATCTTGGTTGAGCACTATGTGACCCAAGCCGGCTCGGGTTCGTTGATCGGCAATGTGTACCTCGGTCGAGTTCAGAATGTTCTGCCCTCGATGGAAGCGGTGTTCATCGACATCGGCCGCGGGCGCAATGGCGTGCTGTACGCGGGTGAGATCAACTGGGATTTGCTCGGCATCACCAAGTCTGAAGACCGTCGAGTCGAGAACGTGCTCAAGAGCGGCGACACCATCGTTGTTCAGGTGAGCAAGGACCCGGTG
>JBEHCB010000191.1:0-5107 GCA_041192885.1 Actinomycetota bacterium | reverse complement strand
CTGCTGCATCAATGCGCCCGTCTGCTCAGAATTCGTCGAAAGTGTTGATCATCGCGTTCGCGGCTGAGACTAAGTACTGCCACATCAGTGCGGTGTCGGTCTCATTGACGCGATGCGCGACCGCGGCTGCAGCCAACGCGCGTTTAGCGCACGTCAGCCAACGGTCCTTTGCGGCTGAGTCGATTGCAAACGGCGAATGGCGCATGCGCAAACGAGGATGCCCGCGCTCGTCTGAATATGTCGTCGGCCCGCCCCAGTACTGCTGCAGAAAAAGTTGGAATCGGCGCTGCGCAGGCGCTAGGTCATCTTCCGGGTACATCGCCCGCAGCAGCGGTTCGTCTTTCACGCCTACATAAAACTCACGCGCGAAATCCTCGAAGAAAACCTCGCCGCCAAATCGTTCGAAAAGGGCGTCCGAGTTCGTGGCTGGCGCGCTGCCATCACGTTCAGCAGCGTCGGACGTCATCTAGGTCCTGTTCCTTGCGAACGGTTGCGAACTCGAACGATGTCGCCGTTGCGAACCCACACAATCGATCCGTCTTGCGCGCGCAACCTGGTTGTCCGCAACCCAACCTCAGCGACTTGGCCGGCGATTCCGTCAATCTCGACATCGTCGCCGATTCCGTATTGGTCCTCAATCACAATCACGATGCCGGCGAAGTAATCCTTGACCAGCGACTGCGCACCGAAGCCAATGGCGACGCCGACGATTCCTGCACTGGCGAGCAAAGGTGCGATGTTGAACCCGGCTGTCTCCATCACGATCAGCACTGTCGTGGTCCAGACTGCGATTGAAGCGCCACTGCGCAGCAGTTGCCCCACTGCGCCTGCGCGCTGGCTGCGTCGGGTGGACTCGTTCGCCGACTCGTTGCGTCGGCCCATGGCCGGCACCTTCGCCATGGCTGCGGTGAAACGACGAATCACCCGCCGCAACACGATGTGCGCGACCAGGCCGAGCGCCACGGTGATGGCGATGTGGAAGGGCTTGCCGACAATGAAATCCAGCCACTGTTCCCGTGTCATCGGGCCTCCAAGATCGGGGATTCGCGCGCACAGGCGCGCCGCATCGGTGCGCTGACGCAACTGTATGCGCAGCGTCCCAAGCCCTACAGTTCGACACCGTGGATAACGCCATCACCTATCCCGCGGAACCAGTCGCCCCGCGGCTTGCCGAGTTGGCAGCCGCTTACGGAGTGGCCACCGAGTACACCGCCGCCACAGGCGAGACCCGGTTTGTCTCTGAAGATGTCGTCATCAAGGTTTTGCAGGCACTCGACATTCATATTGCTGGCGATGGCGGCGGCGTGGATGAAGCCAAGTGCATCGCTGCGATTGCCTACCGCGCCAGCGCGGGATGGCGGCAGACGATTCCGCCGGTTTACGTCACCAGGCATGAGCGCACTGGCGAGGGCGAGCGTGACATGTGGGTGCATGTCCCGCGCGGGTTCGAAGTGTCGTTGCAGGTGCGCATGGAGGACGGCACCGTCATCGGCCCGCTGCCGGAGCTGGGCGGCGATGCTGAATTCGACCTCGACGGCACCACCATCGCCGAGCACTGGGTGAGGCTTCCTCAGCAGCTGGACCTTGGTTGGCACACGATCGAGGTCATCGACAGCAGCGGGTCTGTGTATGCCAGTTCGCCTTTGGTGTGTGTTCCAACCGCCGCCGCGATCCCGCAACAGATGCGCAACGCAGACGGCTCTTTGCGCCGCAGTTGGGGTGTGATGACGCAGGTTTATGCAATGCGGTCGCAGCACTCGTGGGCACAAGGCGATATCGGCGATATCGGCGAGTTGGCTGTGTGGGCGGGAGGCAAACACGCAGATTGGGTGCTGATCAACCCTCTGCACGCCGGATCGCCAGTGAAGCCCATCGCACCTTCGCCGTATCTGCCTGTGACTCGCAGATTCCCAAGCCCGTTCTATCTCAATGTTGAATCAGTGCCGGGCTGGTCGGGCCTTGATGCTTCGGCTAAGTCATCACTTGGCCCGTCGATCGACGCGTTGAAAGCGAAGAATCGCCGGGCAGATCTGCTCGATCGCGACGAAGTGTGGGCGGTCAAGGATGCGGCGCTGACAGCCGTGTTCGAGGCTGGACTTTCCGCGAGTGATCAAGCCGCATTCGACGAATTCAGAGCTGAGCAGGGTCGGGGCCTCGAGGACTTTGCGCTGTGGTGTGCCTTGGTTGAAGAGCGGCTTGCCCAAGGTTGGACATCGGACAAGACGGTGGATCCCCTTGCCAGTGATTACCCGATCGACCTGCCGCTGGTGACATCGGCGGAAGCCGACGCGGCTCGCACCCGCTTGGCCGTGCGGATCAGTTACCACTGTTGGCTGCAGTGGTGCATCGATGAGCAACTGCGCGCGGCACAACAACTCGCGCGAACTTCGGGGATGGGTTTCGGCATCGTGCACGACCTTGCGGTCGGTGTTCACCCCGATGGCGCCGACGCCTGGGCGTTGGCGGGAGTTCTGGCGAGGAACATTGAAGTGGGTGCGCCGCCGGACATCTTCAACCAGATGGGCCAGACCTGGTCGCAACCGCCGTGGCGGCCGGATGCGCTTGCCGAGGCTGGATTCATCCCGTTCCGCGACATGCTGCGGACGATCTTGCGTCATGCCGGTGGAGTTCGCATCGATCACATCCTCGGGCTGTTCCGACTGTGGTGGATACCCACAGGCATGCCGCCGTATGCGGGCACTTATGTGCGCTTCGACCATGAGGCGCTCTTGGGAATCTTGGCGCTGGAAGCACAACGAGCCGGCGCCGTCGTCATCGGTGAAGACCTGGGAACGGTTGAGCCGTGGGTGCAGGGAGTGCTGCGCGAGCGCGGCTTGCTGGGCTGCAACATCGCCTGGTTCGAAACTGACGGCCCGACCCCGCGGGAGCCGTCGCACTGGCGGGATCTGGTGCTCGGCTCAGTCACTGTTCACGACTTGCCGCCGACCCGCGGTTACATCCGCGGCGAAGCCGTTCGCATCCGCGCCGAACTGGGGCTGCTCGCCCGCTCTCGTGACGAGGAGCAAGCAGACTTCGATCGCGCCTGGGGTGCGTGGCAGCAGTTCCTGCGCGACCGCGGGTTTCTCAAGGCCGAGGATTGGGGCCGGCCGACTGAGGATGAATGGGTTGAAGCAATGCACCGATTCTTGGCTGCAACCCCATCGCGGATGCTCGGTGTCGCTTTGGTGGATTTGGTGGGCGATGTTCGAACTCAGAACCAGCCCGGCACCGATCAGGAATATCCGAACTGGCGGGTGCCGCTGTGTGACGACGCCGGCGAAGCTGTGTTGCTCGAGGACCTGGCATCCCTGCAGAGAGCTGATCGACTGGTAGCCACGGTCTTCCCGTAAGTCGTAGCGCGTTCCAGCACAAGCTTCGAGCTTGAGGCCGCGCATCGCGGCGTGCGGTGAGCATCCTCGCTACGGTGTGCCCATGGCTTCACGCACACCTGGATTCCGTCGCATCTGCACGGCAGCCGCCGTCATCTCGCCGCTGATTGTGTCGGCGCCTTCATTCGCCGAATCAGGGATGGACGGCGAAGAGGCCGGCGCACCGTTGAGCATGATTGCGGGCATCGGCTGGTTCGTTGGGATCCCCGCTGCCGTCATTGCGTTGGTCTATTTCATCGCTTACGTGCCCAAGCGCAAGTCGTCGTCGACGGACATCTCGACGCGATAATCGCAGAGCAGAATTTCAAATTCACAAATGTTTGTGGGGCGCCACCAGATTTGGGTGACGCCCCGCAAACATGAGTGCTGTGTGATGTGTCAGGCGTTAGCGAGCACCTTGTCGGCGTCCTTGGCCTGGCAGCGCATCGCGCGCTCGAGACGGTCCCTGTTTTCCGCCGTGTAGCGCTTCAGTGCGGTGTGCAAGTCCTTCTTGCCGAAGGCTGTGACCTTCTCCAGCACCGATTGCTCGACGAAGATCGACGGGAAGGTTCCCACCGAGGTGACCATCGCGACTGACTCGGCACGCTTGACGAACACGCCTTCGATTTCTGCGAAGTACTTGTCGACGTACGGGCGCAGGATGTCCAACTGGTCGATGTGCCAGAAGCCGGTGAGGTACGCGCGCACCGCCGAGTTCGTTACCTTCTCGTCGTTGTAGATGGCGTCCCAAGCTGCAGCCTTCGCTGCGGCGTTCGGCTTGCGAGTGCGAGCTGTGAGTGCGGCTTCCTGGCCGTTGGAGGTCGGGTCCTTCTCCAGGTAGGCATCGATCTCGGCGTCGCTGACCATGTCCAGTGCGGCGAGCGCAGCGAGGAAGTGCCAGCCGAGCTCGGTGTCGACCGGGCGGCCTTCCAGCGTCACAGTGCCGTCGAACAGATCGCGCACATACTGCCCCTGCTCCTTCGTGCGGACTGCGGACGCGTAAGCCTTGACAACCTGCAACTGGGTGCTGGAGCCGGCAGGCGCCTTGTCGATGCTGGCGCGCAGCAATGCAACGAAGCGGTCGCGGTAGCCGTTGCGGTTCTCGGGAGCGCTGTAGGTGGCGATGCCGGTGGCGAGGTTGCGAAGTGCTGCCTCGATCGCACTCTCGTTGGTCTCGTACGGCAGCGCCGACTCGACCAGCGTCAGGTAGTCGCCCATGCTCAGTTGCGCATCGCGGGTCATGTCCCAGCATGCGCTCCACAGAAGGGCGCGGGCCAACGGGTCGGTGATACGCCCCAGTGAGGTCGTCGCCGTTTTGGCCGATGCTTCATCGAGGCGGATCTTGGTGAAGGTGTAGTCGCCGTCGTTCAGCAGCAGCAGGTCCGCGGCAGGCTGACCCTTCAGCGCCTCGATCAGCGTGCGGTCGCCGCCGATGTTGACAACATCGAAGCCGGTGCGCACGAGGTTGCCGGATGCATCCTTGCTGTAGCGGCCGATGCCCATCACGTGGTCGCGCAGCACGGCCGGCAGGCCCGCAGGGTCCTTCGCCGGCTCTTGCACGACTGTCACAGATTCGTAGGTGCCGTCAGCGGCGATCACGATCTCCGGGCGGACGGTGTTCACACCGGGGGTCTGTAGCCAGTCCTTCGTCCACGCCTTCAGGTCGCGGCCGCTGGAGGCTTCAAGCTCGGTCAACAGGTCGGCCAGGGTGGCGTTGCCCCATGCGTGCTTGTGCAGGT
>JBEHCB010000190.1:0-2510 GCA_041192885.1 Actinomycetota bacterium | reverse complement strand
GATCCCGGCTACAGATCACGCGCTTACTGACGAGGGCGAGCTCGCTGGCGTCTTCGGCTCGTCTCCGCGAGACAGAAGCAATGCTCGCTCCCGAGGCCAACTGAGCGCAACCGCCAATGTGACTGCGACTGCCACGGCAACCGTCACTTGATCGAACCAGTCGACGAATGTGTCCGAGGTCGCACCTGAGCCGGCGACCTCGAATCCGACCAGCGTGATGACCGCGATGATCGCCAGCGGCAGCAGATGCCGGCGCACACCGGCCGCAGCAGCAATCGCCAGCACCCACAGCAGGTACCAGCTGTGCACGGTCGGCGAGAGCAGCACCACTGCAGCGAACGCCCACGCGCAGCGATGCAAGATGCTGCCGCGGCGGTGGTGGTTTGCCATCACCAACACGATGATCAACGCAATAGCCAAACCTGCGATCTTGAATCCGGCGGCGGCAACATCAAAGCGAACCGCTCCCAGCCAATCCAGCAGGTGTCCTACGGTCACTCCGAGGCTGTAGGTGATCGACAGCGGTGACGGCAGTTTCGTCGGCGCGACGATGGTCTGCACCCAACCCAACCCGGTGCCGTTGATCAACGACAACAGCAGCAACAAACCCAAACTCGTGGCGCCGAGGGCTATCCACGAGCGCAAACGCTCCCACAGGCGAGGCCAGGGCGCCTTCTGCACATCCAAGTGCGCCAGCGCCAGGAATGGCACAGCCAGCAGGGCAATCGGCTTGATGCCAACTGCCGCCGCCAGCAGCAATGCGGCGAAGAACGCGCGGCGTTGCAATGCGAAATCCCATGCCCACAGCATCAGCGCGACCATCAACATGTCGTTGTGGCCGGCGCACGCGATGTCGATGATCACCAGCGGGTTCATCACCGCCAACCACACACCGGCGTCGGCGCGTTTGTTCGTGCGGCGACAAACACGCGCCAACGCCCAGGCCGTTAGCCACAGGCCGACTAACGCGCTGGCGCGAAACACGAACACTGCCCACAACGCGCTTTCCCCGCACACCCACGCCACCGCCCGCTCGATCATCAGGAACAGCGGCCCATATGGAGTCGGTGTCTGCGACCAGATGGGGTCAGCACCGTTGCGGAACCAGTCCGGCAGCGCATCAACGCCGGTCGTGTAGGGGTTGTAGCCGGCGTTCATCAACCGGCCCTGCAGGTAATACGAGTATGTATCGCGGCTGAACAGCGGCGCGCACACCAGAAGTGGCGCACACCAGGCAGCCATCACGGCGGTCAACCGCCGAGCATCACGGTCTTTGATTACCCCGTCATAAATGTCCACGCCCAACGCGAGCCAACATTGGGTGAGGATTGCGATGCCGGCGACGATGGCCGTGCGAGCGGTGAATGAGCCGATGCCGGTCGAGCGCAAGCGAATGACCGCATCCCACTGCAGCCAACCTGTGGTAAGCGGGAGGTGGCCGATGCTCACCGAAGCCAGAGTTATGAGGCTGGCGCCAAGAACTCCGGGGACGACATAACGCCACCACCACTGGCGCGCCAACAGGCCGTGCCCGCCAACCATGCGGCAAGGCTAGTGGTTGCGGCACAGCGCAAGGGCGCACTGCCAAGATTGCATCGTGCGCCCAAATTCGACACCCGCTGCTGCCGTCAACTCCCCCGGGGCTTTGGCGGCGCGGGTGCTGGATGCGGCTGGTATCCAATCGCCGAAGCTGCGCGCTGATTACGAAGTAGCGCGAGTACTTAACGCACAACACGGAAAGACCTATTACCTCGCCACACTGCTGTTGCCGCCGGCCAAGCGACCTTTCGTGCATGCGCTCTATGGGTTCGCCCGCTACGCCGACGAGGTCGTGGACAACCTCGGAGACACCAGAAGCATCGACGAGAAAGCCGCAGCGCTGGAACAGTTGGAGCGGGAGTTGCATGCGTGCGTGGCAGGTGGGGTCAGCAAGATTCCGGTGGTGCGGGCAGTCGCCCACACGATCAACACCTGGAACCTGGACATGGCCCACTTCACCGCATTCATGCACTCCATGCGGATGGACCTCAACGTCACTCATTATGAGAGTTACGACGCGTTGTATGAATATGTGTACGGCTCGGCCGCTGTGATCGGACTGCAGATGGTGCCGATTTTGGAACCGAGTGATGAGCGCGCTTTCGAGTGCGCGAAAGACCTGGGGGTCGCATTCCAACTGGCGAACTTCATCCGCGATGTCGGCGAAGACTTGCACCGCGGGCGCATTTATCTGCCACTTGATGAATTGGCACAGCATGGAGTCACGCCGGAGGTTCTGCGTCAACGAATCGCCACCCCGGAAGTGAAGGCCGCATTAGCCCAGCAGATCCAACGGGTTCGCTCACTGCAAACTGCCGCGGATCCGGGCATCGAGTTGCTCTCCCCCGCGTCGCAACCATGCATCCGCGCGGCCAGCGTCCTGTATTGCGGGATTGTGGATGAGGTCGAGCGCATCGACTACGAGGTCTTCACCAAGCGTGCGCAGGTATCTCTGCAGCGCAGGCTGTCAG
>JBEHCB010000189.1:0-2869 GCA_041192885.1 Actinomycetota bacterium | reverse complement strand
TGCGCACCGCCGGAATCGAGCGAATCCTGGAGGTCAGTGGGCTTCGCGCCGAGCTGCAAGTGACTGACCTCGTGATTACCGGCGAGGGGTCTTTCGACTATCAGTCTCTGTCGGGGAAAGTGATTGATGGCATCGGCCGCGCTGCCCAAGCGGTCGGCGTGCCGGTCGTAGTCGTCGCGGGTCGAGTGGATTTGGGTCGGCGCGAATGCCAATCAATTGGAGTGCATGGCACGTATTCGCTGTCAGAAATGTTGGGGGAGCAGCAGGCACTCGCTGACCCAGTTGAGTCCTTGACCGCCGCGATGTCGCGAGTCGCGCGCACCTGGGGTCGTTGAGCGCACCGTCGTGACAGTCCGACAATCGGCGCGTGGGAATGCGGCGCGGCCTCATTGCGTTAAACTCAGCATCTCGAACAAACACTGGAGACTTCATGGAAATCACCGAAACCGTCACCTCGGGCTTGGCCCTGACCGATGCAGCCGCATCGAAGGTCAAGGCTCTTATCGATGCTGAAGGCGATTCTGCGCTTGCATTGCGTGTTGCCGTGAAGCCAGGCGGCTGCGCCGGCTTCCAGTATGACTTGTTCTTCGACAACAGCACGCTTGATGGCGATGTCGTCAAGGCATTCGGCGGCGTCAACGTCGTGGTCGATCGCCTGAGCGCCGAATACGTCAACGGTGCCGTCATCGACTTCGTCGACAGCATCAACGAATCAGGCTTCAAGATTGAAAATCCGAATGCAACCGGTGGTTGCGGCTGCGGAAAGTCATTCTGCTAACTCGTTTCTCAAAGAGCCTGCGCCTTCTGGTGCAGGCTCTTTGCGTTTCTGAGATGTTTTCAAAAGCTGTGCCGATAGGTTTCGCCTGCTGTTGAAAGGACCTCGATGAAGATTGCAATTACTGGCTCCATTGCCACGGATCACCTGATGCGCTTTCCTGGCCGGTTTCGCGATTCATTTGTGGAAGGCAAACTCGACCGCATTTCGCTTTCTTTTCTAGTCGAAGACCTTGAAGTTCGCCGCGGCGGTGTAGCTCCCAATATTTGCTTCGGAATGGGCATGCTGGGACTCAAGCCGATCTTGGTGGGTGCCGTAGGTGCGGACTTCGTCGATTACCGCTCGTGGTTGGAGCGCCACAACGTTGACACGCACTCCGTGCATGTCTCCGACTCTCGGCACACCGCACGGTTCATTTGCACGACGGATGACGAGGCCAATCAGCTTGCATCGTTCTATCCTGGTGCGATGTCCGAGGCGCGTGACATCGAACTCAAGCCAGTCGCCGATCGAGTTCAGGGTCTAGATCTCGTTTTGGTTGGACCTAACGATCCAGAGGCAATGCTTCGACACACAGACGAATGCCGTTTTCGCGGTATCGCGTTCGTGGCTGACCCGTCACAGCAGTTAGCTCGCATGGACGGCGACGACATCAAATCTCTCGTCGACGGCGCGGCGTTCCTGTTTACCAACGACTATGAAGCGTCGTTGATTGAACAAAAGACTGGTTGGTCGCGTGAAGAGATTGCGGCGCGCGTCGATGTGCGAGTGACCACGCTGGGTGCTGAAGGTTCCCGTGTGGAATTGCGCGATGGCACTGTTATCGAGGTGCCAGTTGCTGCAGAAGAAACAATTCTCGATCCCACTGGTGTTGGCGACGCGTACCGCGCAGGCTTCTTGGCGGGGCTGGCATGGGGAGTCGGCTATGAGCGCTGTGCGCAGATTGGCTCGCTGCTAGCGACGTATGTGATTGAGACGATTGGCACTCAGGAGTACCACATCTCGCAGCAGCTTTTCCTGGATCGCTTCGCACATGCGTACGGTGCGGACGCGTCTGCCGAGATTGCAGCTTTCATCAATTGCCCGCGGGGCTAGCGCACCGCGTCGATTGCATCACCGATGGCGGCGCCGAAGGCTTCAAGGTCTGCTGCCGTCGCACTTAGCGGCAGTGACAAGCGGATGCCGCCGCTGGATTCCACACCCATGGCTGCAAGCACGTGGCTTGATTGTGAATTCTCACTGAGGCAAGCGCTGCCAGCTCCGACCGCGAATCCTTGGCGATCCAATTCGATGCACAGTGCCTCAGCGTCGATGCCAGCCACCGAGAAAGTCAGCAAATGCGGCAGCCGAGGTCGGTCGAAGTCGGCGTGAACCGTGATGCCTTCGACTTTGGCTAGCTGACCGCCCAGAGTCTCCAGCGTCTCGGCCTGGACACGACCTCGAGCAGCTACGTCACCGCATTGTTCTAGGGCGCTTACCGCAAGTGCGGTCAACACGGGATCTGGTGAAAGCTTCTGTCGCTTTTGGGGTGTCAGCGAGGGGGGAGAGTCTGCGAAGACCACGAAGCACACCGACACTGGCCCGCCCCAAGACGAAGCTCGGGTGATGATGATGTTTCCGCCGGGACTGCTCTCCATGCGTCCAGCCCATTCGGACGCGTCCACGAGCAATCGCGCGGACTTACCGAGGGCCTGCAGGTCATCCACGCTGCCGGTTTCGTGATTTCCGGCCTGGACAACGAGCCAGTCGGCTCCGTCGGCTGTGTCTTGAATTACATAGCCGGCCGAATCCACCTGAAGCGCGGTCGCTTCGGAGCAAGCGGAACGGGTCGCGGCGATGAGGCCCAGGCGGTTAGTGGGGCTGAAACGAACTTGTCCCTCGAGAGATTCAGTGGCGAAGCCAAATGCGTTGCCGAGATTGTTGACCGCGACGATCGAGGCGACGGGAACCGACCAGGACTTGGCGAGCGAGTCCAGCGATGTCTCAACCAATGCTCGGGTCCGAGATGCCTCAAAGTGACGACCAGACATCATCGACCAGCCGAGGCCGGCCGCGGCAGGCAAGATTTGGGCGGCGCCCACCCACGGCTGTCCC
>JBEHCB010000188.1:0-3350 GCA_041192885.1 Actinomycetota bacterium | reverse complement strand
CGGCTGGGCGCAGGTGTGGGCAACTGCCATCCGCCCGCAGGAAGCGCAACGGCGATTGCAGATCGACCCACACTCACCGGCTGAATTCCGCTGCAATGCGATCGTGCGGAACATCCCCGCGTTCTACGAGACATTCAATGTGCAGCCAAGCGATGCGCTGTGGTTGGAGCCGGAGAGGCGAGTGCGCATCTGGTGACAGATGTCCTGTCTCGCGCACATGCCGAAGAGCTAGACGCTGGCGATCCCCTCGCGCTCTTCCGCGAAGAGTTCGCCATCACTGATGCGGGCGTGTGCTATCTGGACGGGAACTCACTCGGCCGGTTGCCGAGAGCCACCGTTGGGCAGATCAATTCGTTCCTGGACGAATGGGCCGCCGACGGCGTGCTGGGCTGGTCGCGGTGGATTGATTCAGCACAACGCTGCGGTGATCTGCTGGCTGCGACTGCGCTGGGCGCGGCACCTGGCCAGACACTTGTGTGTGACACGACCTCGGTGAACTTCTACCAACTGTGCAGCGCCGCGGTGGCTGCCCGGCCTGGTCGATCGACCATCATCACCGATGCGGCGAACTTCCCAACTGATCGGTACATCCTCGAAGGCATCGCCCAAAGCCGGGGGATGCGCCTGGTGCTGTTGGACAACGCTGCAGATGGCGAAGTCGTGAGCCCCGAGATGCTGGCTGCCCACTTGAACGACGATGTCGCGCTCGTCAGTTTGCAGGTGGTCCAGTACCGCGCCGGCGGGCGCCAAGATGTCCAAACCTTGACCCACCTTGCCCGCGACCACGGCGCACTGGTGGTTTGGGATGCGGCTCATGCTGTCGGCAGTGTGGAGTTGGACCTCGATGCAAACGGCGTGGACCTTGCAGTCGGCTGCACCTATAAGTACCTCAACTCCGGCCCCGGTGCGCCTGCGTGGATGTATGTGAACAAGCGGATGCAGGATGAATTGCAGGTTCCCATCCAAGGCTGGTTCGCTCAAGCAGACCAGTTCGCCATGGGTCCGCACTTTGATCGCGTGCAAGGTATCCGCGGATTCCAAGTCGCCAGTCCTTCGCTGATCGGCATCACCTGCGTCACGTCGTCGTTGCAGATGATCGCCCGCGCTGGCATGGGTGCAATCGCACAGAAGGCTTCACAAGGCACCGATTACATGATCGCCCTCTACGACGGCTTGCTGGCGGAACTGGGGATTGTCTTGCAGACACCGCGCGAACCACAACACCGCGGCGGCCACATAGCCCTGGGGCACCCCGATGCACTGGCGATCAGCACCGCCTTGCGGGAGAAGCACCAGGTCATCACGGACTTCCGCGCCCCCGATGGCATCCGGGTGGCTGTGTCGCCGCTGGCGAACAGCTACACCGAGGTGTGGGAAGGGTTCCAGCGGATTCGCGATTGTCTGCTCAATCGCACTTACGCAGATATGTCATTTGAGCCGGGGAGGGTCACATGAGCCAAGAGCCAGCATCAACGGCGTTCCAGCAATCCCTCACCTATCAGTCGTACCTGAAGATCAACGAGTTGTTGTCCTTGCAGCAGCCGAAGTCCGCCGGTGACGACGGCGTCGGCGAACACGACGAAATGCTGTTCATCATCATCCATCAGACGTACGAGCTCTGGTTCAAACAACTGCTGCATGAACTAACGGCAGTGTGCGCGAAGTTGTCGGCAGGCGACACTTTTGAATCTTTGGCGCTGCTCGGGCGCATCCGCACCATCTTGAAAATCTGCGTAGCGCAGGTCGACATCCTCGAAACCATGACGCCGACCCAGTTCCTGTCATTCCGCGAACGGCTCGATTCCGCAAGCGGATTCCAGTCCGCGCAGTTCCGTCTGGTGGAAGCTGTTCTGGGCCGGCGTTCACCGTCGATGCTGAACCAGTTCGATCCGCAGTCGGCCGAACATTCGCGACTCAGCTGGTTGATGTCCGCGCCAAGCCTTTGGGACTGCTGTTTGCGATATTTCGTGCACCAAGGCCATGCCATCCCAGAGTCCACGCTCAACCGAGACTTCGCGCAGGCATACCTGCCACATGTTGCAGTCGAAGACGCACTGCTCGCAGTGCACCGACACGATCCGCAAGCCGCGTTGGTGTGCGAGCGGTTGGTGGATATCGATGAAGGCCTGCAGGAGTGGCGCTATCGCCACATGAAGATGGTCGAGCGGACGATCGGCAGCAAACCTGGCACTGGCGGCTCGTCAGGCGTTGCTTACCTGACCAGCACAATGAATCAGTCGGTTTTTCCGGAGTTGTGGTCAATCCGCGGACGACTGTGAGCAGGCTGCAACCAGGTGCGGGCGCAGCTCAGCTGTAATAGCGGTTGCCAGTCAGGCTGCTGAATGCAAAGACGCTGTCCAGTCGCGGGGCAACCATGACTTTGCTCCCCCGCTCTGGTGCGAGTTGAGCATCCACCCGAACAGTTATCTGCTGCGCTTTCCCGTCTGCGTCAGTGACATTACCGTACAGGTACGCATCGGCACCCAACATTTCAACCAATGTGAGTTCAAGTTCAAAGCCCTCGTGGCCGACCTTCAAGTCTTCAGGCCGGATTCCAACAGTCACAGCCGCCGCGCCTTCAGCAGCAGCCGCAGACAGCACCTCTCGGGCCAAGGGGATGTGGTACCCCTCCACCACCGCGCCGGCGTTCGATAGCGGCACCGACACCAGGTTCATCGCGGGGGATCCGATGAATCCTGCAACGAAAACGTTAGCGGGGTTGCGGTACAGATTCTGGGGTGAATCCACCTGCTGAAGGAAGCCGTCCTTCATGACTGCAACTCGGTCGCCCATTGTCATTGCCTCGGTTTGATCGTGAGTCACGTAGACCGTAGTGACACCAAGCCGGCGTTGTAGCGATGCGATTTGGGTGCGGGTTTGCACACGCAACTTCGCATCAAGGTTTGACAGCGGTTCGTCCATCAAGAACACGCGGGGGTTGCGCACGATTGCACGGCCCATGGCCACCCGCTGGCGCTGGCCGCCCGATAGCTGCTTGGGTTTGCGGGCAAGGTACGGCATCAAATTGAGGATCTCTGCGGCTTCTTTCACCCGGCGATCGATTTCCGACTTTGATTCACCGGCAATCTTGAGGGCGAAACCCATATTTTCGGCAACGGTCATGTGCGGGTACAAGGCATAGTTCTGAAACACCATCGCGATGTCACGGTCCTTCGGTGCCACATAGGTGATGTCCCGCCCGCCAATGTGAATCGAACCGCCATCAATATCTTCCAGTCCAGCCAACATCCGCAGGGACGTCGTCTTGCCACAACCGGAGGGGCCCACGAAAACGAGGAATTCGCCATCTTCGATGTGCAGATCGAGCTCGTTCACTGCCGGCACCGTTG
>JBEHCB010000187.1:0-2953 GCA_041192885.1 Actinomycetota bacterium | reverse complement strand
GTGGGAGCCATAACCTGCACCTTCATCTCCACCGGCATCACGGGGGCTCGAGTTGGGCCACTTTCGACCTCTACTTGAGCGTTAAGAAATGCCGCTCGGCTAAGTGGCGGCGAACCGTATTGCACCCTGCGCGATTACTCAACACCCTTGACTCGCGTGTCGCTTGGGCACGATCGCTATTTGCGCGTGACGGGTACCTCAGGCGCGGAAACATCGATAATTCGGCCATCAAATCTGACCATCGTGCGCAGCACATCGGCTTTGCGCTCCCCGTTCTCGGCCGAGCCCCAGACGATCACCCGGCCACTGCGCAAGGTGAACTGCACGGTGTCCGACGATGACTGCCGCTGACTCTTAATCTCCACCACTTTGGCCCGCAGCCATTTCGGCAGGTCCATCAGTACTTCGATTGCTGCGCGGCCGCCTGGGCTTGAGACCTTCGTCGCCAACAGCGGCCACTGTCGTGGCTTCGTGACGCGGACATCGACAACTGTTCCGCGGGCGTCGATGAGCGCGTATCGAACAACAGGTTTGGCAGTGGGCTCGCTAGACACAGCGGTCGACGCCGAAACGGACGGCCTCGGGGCAGCAGATTTACTTTGGCGTACATAGGCAACAGGTTGCGCGGGTGTGATGACCACGACAACAGCATCCGGCCAGCCACGTCGAATCTCAACCCGCGCGACACCTCGCACCGCATCCGCTTTCCTACTCAACTGAGCCGCATCAACGGAGACTAAGTGCAAGCCGGTGACATCGGGCAATGCGTCGCGCACGCGTTTCGCCAAACCTGGGTCTTTCCAGGTACCCAAGCCCGCCACGGGAGCAGTGACGGTCACTGTCGTCTTCTTCACGGTCAACCATGGAGACTGCCAGAACAGCCAGTAACCACCGGCTAGGGCAACTGTTGCGATGAGCCCGACGATCACCCGGCGAAACATCACGACGACCCGCCCGCCGACGCTGATGGCAGAGCCGCTGCCAAGTCGGTAGCGACAGTGCGCACATCCTCACCGCCAAGAGTCAGCACCAGGTCACCGCGAAGCCCGTTCTCCAATACCCAAGCGATCGCTTGCTGCTTCTCACGCACATACGCATGCGCAGTCGTCATCAGCTCAGCAATAGCCGCTGAACCCGCGCCCGCGATCGGCTGCTCGCCGGGGCCGTAAACGTCGAGCAGCAGCACGACGTCGGCGCCGGCGAGCGAATCGGCGTAGTCCGAGGTCATCGCGGCTGTGCGATACCAGCGGTATGGCTGGCAGACGGCAACGACGCGCGCAGGCTCGCCGGCTTCGCGCAGCGCGGCGGCGATTCCTTGCGCACCGGCGATAGTCGCCGCAACCGCTGTTGGATGATGTGCGTAATCGTCGATGACGGTGATGCCGGCGACATCAGCGATCACTTCAAATCGCCGACGAGTGCTCTGGAAATTCGACAAGCTTTCGACGACCGCTGGGATGGACCAACCCCGGACATGCGCCAAGGCAATGACAGCTGCGGCATTGCGAAGGTTGTGCAGTCCCGGCAACCTCAGACGCAAACTCGGCACATCGACCACACCAGTGATTCGCGCGGTCTGACCGGTGACCCCGGGACGGACATCCGCAACTCGCACATCCGCGGTCTCACTGGTTCCGTAGGTGATTACTCGGCGGCCGGCGCGCTCTGCGGCCATGGCGATCCTGTGCGCACCAGGGTCATCGGCGCAGGCGATCACCACTCCGTCATCACCTTGCGCGCCGCACACCGCAGCCGCGAAATGCTCGAAGGTTTCCAGCAATTTGCTTTGATCCGGCCAGAAGTCCATGTGGTCAACATCCAGGTTTGTGACCACCAACACCGAAGGTGCTAACCGAAAGCCGCTGGCATCGCTTTCATCACCCTCGACCACCGTCACCGGACCCGCCCAACGAGCGTTGCTGCCCACTTGGGCAATCTCGCTGCCGACCAGGTAGCTGACATCCACACCTGCCGCCAACGCGGCCATCGCGGCCATGGATGCCGTGGTGGTCTTCCCGTGGGTTCCCATCACTTCGATGACATCCCGAGTCGCCATCAACTCGGCGACAGCATCAGCCCGGCTCAACACGGCGATACCTGCATTTCGAGCTGCCTGCAATTCCTCATTCGAATCCGGTATCGCAGCGGAGTACACGACAAGCTGCGGCGACCGTTGCAACATATTCTCCGCGTCGTGCCCCACATAGGCGTCGATGCCTTCAACGCGCAAAGTCTGCAAACGAGAGGTGTCCGCCGAGTCGCTGCCGCTGACCTGACATCCATTGACGTTCAGAATCCTCGCGATCGCGCTCATGCCAGAACCGCCGATTGCGAGGATGTGAACACGTGTTCCCGCAGCGAAGTTGTTCATCGACGACTCTCGATCGCCTTTTCGACGAGATCTGCAAGACGCTCAGCGCCGTCAGTGATGTGGCCCGATTTTGCGAAAGCCTGTGCCGCGGATGTCATCACATGCAGTGCGGAAGGATCACGCATGATGGCGCCGACACTCTCGCTCAAACGGTCGGAGGAGAATTGCTTATCCGCGATCATCATGTAGCCGCCGCTGGCCACCAACGGCGCCGCATTCAGCTCTTGTTCGCCGTTGCCCACCGCGTACGGCACGAGTGCGGCTGGCACTCCCACACACGCCAGCTCAGCGCAGGTCATTGCGCCGGCACGGCTGATGATGAAGTCGGCTATCGAGTAGGCGTAATTCATCTGATCCACATAAGCCCGGGCGATCCAAGCCGGACCAGCGGATTCGCCGATCTCGGCGGAGCGGCGCAAATCGTCTTCATTTCGTCGGCCGGTGACATGAACAACTTGCCATCCCATACCGCGAATGAAGGAACTGGCACCGACCACTGCGTCATTAAGGCGCCGCGCGCCCAAAGAACCCCCGAATACGAGCAAGGTCGGCAAGTTCGGATCTACGCCAAAGTGTCGCGCG
>JBEHCB010000186.1:0-2703 GCA_041192885.1 Actinomycetota bacterium | reverse complement strand
CGGCGATGCCGATGTCCGCACATGACACCGCGTCGCTGATCGCGGAGCGCCTGCGGGCCGCTAAAAGCATTCTGGTGTTGGCTCACGTCACCCCTGATGCGGATGCATTGGGGTCGGCGTTGGCGCTGGGTATGGCGCTCACGTCACTGCAGTTGGATCAGGATGTGGTTGTTTCATTCGGCGATGAGCCGATGCAGGTGCCCAGAACTCTGGCGACGCTACCTGGCCAGGAGTTGCTAGCCGAACCCGCAACTATCGCGTCCCGAGACGGCGCATTCGATGTGTCTATCTCGTGTGATGTGTCGACGATTGATCGCCTCGGTGCCAACCACGCCGCCTTCTCCGCCGCGGCGACAACCATTGTGATTGACCACCATGTCAGCAACATCGGCTTCGGTGACATCAACTTCATCGATCCCTCGGCCGCTGCGAATGTGGTGCTCACTCTGCGTGTCATCGATGCTCTCGGCGCGGAACTGACGGCGCCCGTGGCGCACGCTCTTTATGCCGGCCTCATCACCGACACCGGCAACTTCAAGTTCTCTGCAACCAACACCGATGCGCATGTGATGGCGGCGCGCTTGCTGGAAACCGGCTTGCGCCACGATGTGGTGGCCCGTCAGATGTACGACGACGAGCCGTTCGCTTGCCTGCAGTTGTTGGGCCAATGCCTCTCGCGCGCGGTCTTGGATTCCACCGCCCTGCAGGGCGCTGGCTTCGTGTGGACGACGGTGACTGCCGCCGACCGCGAAGCCCTCGGACTCTCGCTGGACGCGGGTGAACGGGTTATCGACACCATCCGCATCGCGTCCGAAGCCGAGGTGGCGTGCGTTTTCAAGGAAGACGACACCGGCGTGTGGAAGGTCTCGTTGCGCAGCAAAGGCGCGGTTGATGTTGGAGCCGTTGCGGCGGTGCTGGGCGGTGGCGGCCACAAGTTCGCCGCCGGTGCGACTTTGGGGGACGACGTGGCATTGGCATTGCAAGATGTCCGCCGCGCATTGGACGCGGTGCGCTGAAAAGTGGCGCGCGTCGACGCTGATGTGCACGGACTGTTGATTGCGGACAAGCCCGCTGGCGTGACGTCACACGATGTGGTCGCCCAAACCCGCCGGCGATTCGGCACCCGCCGGGTTGGGCACGCCGGCACACTGGATCCGTCTGCCACGGGAGTCTTGGTCTTGGGCCTGGGTAAAGCCACCCGATTGCTGACTTATCTCGTCGGGGATGACAAGGACTACGCGGCGACGATCAGGCTGGGTGCGTCGACGACCACTGATGACGCCGAAGGCGAAGTCATCAGCGTTGCAGACGTGTCGCAGATAGCGGCGTTAACGGATGATGCGATCAATCTGGCGGTCATGGCGTTGACTGGTGAGATTCTGCAGCGGCCGAGTTCGGTCAGTGCGATCAAGATCAATGGCCAACGGGCTTATTCCAAAGTTCGGGCCGGTGAAGAAGTCGACATTGCGCCGCGGCCGGTGACGGTTTATGAATTCTCGGTCGACGAAGTGCGCCGCGGGGAGGAAAGCGTCGATGTCGATGTGCGGGTTCGCGTGAGCAGCGGCACTTATGTTCGGGCGCTGGCCCGCGATCTGGGAAATGCGCTCGGTGTCGGCGGCCACTTGACGGCGCTGCGTCGCACCCGCAGCGGTCGCTTCAGTGTCGCCGACGTCGCAGACGAGCTCGTTCCTCTGGGAACTGCGCTGTCCCAGGCAATGCCGGCATTCGCGCTGACTGCCGAGCAAGTCATTGATGTGCGATACGGCAGGTCCGTCGCTGCGCCGGATTCGACAGGCGGCACAGTGGGGCCCGTGGGACTGATGGATGCGCACGGTGACGCGATCGCTATCGCCGAAGCCCGCGAGGGTCGTTTCGTTCCGAAAGTGGTGTTCACATGACCTCTTCGGTTCTGGTTCTCGGCGTCTTTGACGGCGTGCATCGCGGCCACCAAGCGCTGATTAACCAGGCGCGACTCAGGGCGGACCTCATCGGGGCCGATGTCGGCGCTGTCACCTTTGATCCTCACCCGGCGGCGGTTCTAGCGCCGAGCCGCGCACCTGCGCTGTTGTCCGGCTTGGAGCGCCGCATCGAATTGCTTCATGCAGCCGGTTGCGATGCAGTGCACGTCCAGGAATTCACGGCGCAATTCGCGCAGAAGTCCCCGTCGGAGTTCGTTGACGAAGTTTTGATGCCGCTGACTCCGGTCGAAGTTATCGTTGGTGAGAACTTCCGGTTTGGCCACCGTGCTGCCGGCGACGCCCGAGCTTTGGCAGAGCTCGGCAGTGAGCGCGGATTCTTGGTCCATGCGGAGCCGTTGCGCACAGATGAACTGATGGTGGTGTCGAGTACCCGGGTTCGCTCGCTGGTCTTGGCCGGCGATGTGGATGATGCCGCGCAGTTGCTGGGCCGTCCGCACCGGCTTGACGGAGTCGTCGTCCATGGCGATCACCGCGGCCGCGAACTGGGTTACCCGACTGCCAACCTCGAGTGGTCAGCCAGTGCGGCCGTGCCGGCCGATGGGGTTTACGCCGGTTACCTGGTGGTGGACCCTGGGTTGGGGGAGCAGCGTCACCTGGCGGCGATCTCGGTCGGTACCAACCCGCACTTCGGCGGAGTGTCTCGACGAGTCGAGGCATATGCGATCGACGTTCCAGCGGACTTCTCGATTTATGGCCAGCCGGTGGCCGTTGAATTCGCTATCCG
>JBEHCB010000185.1:0-2817 GCA_041192885.1 Actinomycetota bacterium | reverse complement strand
AAAACCTGGCAAGTGTGTTGAAGTACGGCGCACTTCCGGTGTCGCTGGATGTTGCGAGCCAAAGCCAGTTGTCGCCGACGTTGGGTAACGACCAGCTGAAAGGCGGTTTGCTGGCCGGCATCATCGGTTTGATCGTCGTGGTCGGTTACCTGCTGGTGTACTACCGAGCTTTGGGTGTCATCGCGTTCGCGTCATTGGTCGTTGCAGCAATCATGACTTACTTCTCCATCGTCATCCTCGGCCAGCAGATCGGGTTGGCTCTCACCCTGGCCGGTGTCGCCGGTTTGGTGGTCGCCATCGGTATCACGGCCGACTCGTTCGTCGTGTACTTCGAACGGCTCCGTGACGAGGTGCGTGAAGGTAAGGGCTTGCGCGGAGCCGCCACCAGCGGCTGGGTCCGTGCTCGGCGGACGATCCTCGTGGCCGACGGCGTCTCGCTGCTCGCCGCTGTCGTCCTGTACTTCCTTTCGGTTGGAAGCGTCCGCGGCTTCGCATTCACCCTCGGCTTGACGACGGTGCTCGATGTGTTCGTTGCATTCGCGTTCACGCGGCCGCTGGTCGAACTGGCGGTCCGCAACAAGTGGTTCCAGTCTGGCGGCAAACTAACCGGACTTGACGCCGCTCACCTCGGCATTAGCAACCGGGCTGCCACGCCCGCCCTTCAGGAGTCATGATGGCAAACAGATCACTTGCGGCCCGGCTTTACAGCGGGCAGGTGTCGTACGACTTCGTCGGTCGTCGAAAGCTCTGGTACTTGCTGTCCGGAGTCATTGTGCTGGTGGCAATCTTCGGTCTCGGCACCAAAGGTTTGAACCTTGGTCTGGACTTCAAGGGCGGCTCGCAATTCCAAGTGAAAACCAACGCATCCGTTGCAGACGGCCGCGCAGCTGCGCGCGATGCTGGCATCGAGGATGCGGTTGTCACCAAGGTTGGCACCGACAAACTTCAGTGGCGCACCACGACGCTGGAGTCGAGCGAGATCGCCAGTGTCACCGCCACATTGGCCAACACCTTCAAGGTGGCTGAGGCCGAGGTTGCGACTGAGACGGTCGGACCGACCTGGGGTAAGGAAATCACGAGCAAGGCCACTCAGGGCTTGGTTGTGTTCCTCATCTTGGTGTCGCTGTTCTTGTCCTTGTACTTCCAGTGGCAGATGGCCTTGGCGGCGATTTTCGCCCTGGCTCACGACTTGGTCATCACCGTCGGTATCTACGCGCTGAGCGGCTTTGAAGTGACACCGGCCACGGTCATCGGCGTGCTGACCATCCTTGGTTTCTCCCTGTACGACACCGTCGTGGTGTTCGACAAGGTTCGAGAGAACACCGCCGGTATCACTAAGTCGTCCAAGATGACTTACTCCGAAGCCGCGAACTTGGCGTTGAACCAGACCTTGGTGCGTTCGATCAACACATCGATCATCGCGGTGCTGCCTGTGGCATCAATCTTGGTCATCGGCGTGGGCTTCCTCGGCGCGGGAACGCTGAAGGACTTGGCCCTGGCCTTGTTCGTCGGCACCTTGGCGGGCACATACTCATCGATCTTCGTGGCCACGCCGTTCTTGGCTCAGATCCGCGAGCGCAACCCGCAGATGCGTGCATTGGCTAAGCGGGTAGCCGCCCGTCGCGCGGCTGATGACGGTCGGGAGCCTGGTCTTGAAACGGACCTGCCAACTGACTCCGGCACAACCATTCCGGTGCGCCAGGTCGGGGAGCGGGCGCAGCCGAAACGCAATATCCCTCGAAGTAAGCGCTGATCTGAGCAGCATCAGTGAAGGGCCCTGCGCCGACCGTGTGTCGGTTCGGGGCCCTTCGCTTTAGAGTTGGCTCATCAAACAAGGCCAGGAGGCGGCACATCCAGTGAGCGAGGCGGCAAGCACAACATCCGGCGCTGGTCTCAGCGCTGGCTTGAGTGTGGGCAGCAGCCGCCGCTTGCCTCTGCGCCGTTCTTCCACAGCTGTGCCCGCGATGCTCGAACGGGTGGCTGCTTCGGTTCACACCTATCACCCCAAGACCGACCTGCGACTGCTTGTTCAAGCATTTGAGAAGGCCGAGGAGTTGCACGCGGGTCAATCGCGCCGTTCAGGCGAGCGGTACATCACGCACCCGGTTGCCGTCGCGGAGATCTTGGCCGACCTGGGTATGACCGTGCCGACGCTTGCCGCGGCATTGCTGCACGACACGGTTGAGGATTGCGGTTATCCGATCGAACAGTTGCGCGAGGATTTCGGGGACGAGGTCATGCGGCTGGTCGACGGGGTGACCAAGCTCGATCGGTTGAAGTACGGGGATGCATCAACCGCGGAAACCGTCCGCAAGATGGTCGTTGCGATGGCCCGAGACATCCGGGTGCTGGTCATCAAGCTGGCTGACCGGTTGCACAACATGCGCACAATCGAATTCATGCCCGCGGACAAGCAGTTGAAGAAGTCCCGCGAAACCCTGGAGATCTACGCACCGCTGGCACACCGCTTGGGGATGAACACCATCAAGTGGGAGTTGGAGGATCTCGCGTTCGCCACATTGGAGCCGAAGGTCTACGACGAGGTTGCGCGTTTGGTGGGCTCGTATGCGCCCGCTCGCGATCAATATGTGGAAGCGCTCATCTCCGAGGTTGAGGGCAACTTGCACGAGGCACGGATCAAAGCCCAGGTGTCTGGCCGCCCGAAGCACATCTACAGCATCTACCAGAAGATGAGCCTCAAGGGCCGCGAGCTTAACGACATCCACGATCTCGTCGGCGTTCGAATCTTGGTCGATTCTGTGCGCGATTGTTACGGCGCGTTGGGTGTCATCCACGCTCGGTGGAACCCGTTGCCAG
>JBEHCB010000184.1:0-5641 GCA_041192885.1 Actinomycetota bacterium | reverse complement strand
CATCGGCATGGTGGGGGTTCTGCACACCAGTTACGACAGCACCGTCATGGAGTTGAACGCGGTTTTCAATCGAGAGCTGGGGTGATGGAGCGTGCGCGTGTACATCCCAGCGAGCAAACAGCAGCTGTTGCAGTTGCATGAGGCCGGGCAGTTCCACGCCGACATCGGTTTCGTTGTCGATGACCGGCTGGTGAGCGCGTATGAGCTGGACGCCGACGATGACGAGATGGCTGAATTCGCGGCGATGCAGGAGGCCGCCGAGTACGCGCAGTCGAGCGCGCCGGCGGTTGTCATCGTGGTCGCAGCCGATATCGCCGATGGTTTGTCAGGTGCGGGGACGGCTCCCGGCGAAGTGCGTTTGGCATCGCCGGTGACACTGTCGGAGGTCGCGAGCATGCATGTGGGCACTGCTTCCGCGGGAGCAACGGCCGCCGCAACACAGGTCGACGCGAGCGAACTTGGCTGGTGGGCTGTGCAGGAACTGCCCGCCCTGCTCACCTCGCTAGAGTGAACGCACGCAGCAGTTCGGGTCTACGACCCAGCTGGCAACCCGCGACTTAAGCCGCGCTGGCTGAAGCGCACAGACGACGAACAGGACCTCTCATGGCGATTGATGCAGTCACGCAGGTGCCGCAGCCCGTCAACGAGCCGATACGCCAGTATCTGCCGGGTTCGGCTGACGCTGCCGCCCTCGCAGGGGAGATAACCCGCCTAAGAGCCACGACACTGGATCTGCCGTGTGTCATCGGCGGCGAGGACCGGATGGCGTCAGGCGAGCAGATCGACGTCGTCGAGCCGCATGCGCACCGTCGTGTCCTCGGCCGCACTGCAAACGCCACTGCCGCTGATGCTGCTGCCGCTGTCGCCGCAGCAAAAGCAGCAGCGCCCGCCTGGCGCGCGCTTTCGTATGACGACCGGGCGGCTGTGTTCCTGCGTGCGGCTGACATTTTGGCTGGCCCGTGGCGTTACACATTGAACGCCGCAACGATGCTCAATCAAAGCAAGAACGTGATCCAGGCTGAAATCGACGCTGCATGCGAACTCATCGATTTTTGGCGCTACAACGTCCACTTCGGACGCACACTGTTGGCAGAGCAGCCAATCAGCAGCCCCGGTGTGTGGAACCGCGCCGATCACCGTCCGCTTGAAGGTTTTGTTTACGCCATCACCCCGTTCAACTTCACTGCCATCGCCGCAAACCTGCCGACAGCGCCGGCCCTGATGGGAAACACGGTCGTGTGGAAGCCGTCCGCCACCCAGCAGTTCTCTGCGCACCTGTTGATGAGGTTGCTGCAGCAGGCAGGCTTGCCCGATGGCGTCATCAACATGGTCACCGGCGACGGCAAAGCCGTCAGCGATGTGGTCCTAGCCGACCCCGACCTGGCCGGAATCCACTTCACCGGTTCCACCGGCACTTTCCGTTACTTGTGGAAAGAGGTTGCCGACCGACTTGAGTCGTATCGAAGCTTCCCTCGACTGGTCGGCGAGACCGGCGGGAAGGACTTCGTCGTCGCCCACCCATCGGCAGACCCGGCTGTGTTGGCCACTGCGCTGATCCGCGGTGCGTTCGAGTATCAAGGCCAGAAATGCTCCGCCGCATCCCGCGCATATGTAGCCCGCAGTGTGTGGCAGCAGATGGACACCGAGTTCCTGCACACCGCTTCGACTTTGCGTTACGGCGACGTCGGTTCCGACTTCAGCGTGTTCGGCGGAGCGGTCATCGATGCACGCTCGTTCGCACGAGTGAGCGGTGCGATCGACCGCGCGAAGCAGAACCCGGCTGTGACCATCGCCGCCGGCGGCACTTACGACGACTCGGAGGGCTACTTCATCTCCCCGACGGTGCTGCTGTCGACTGATCCGACAGTCGAATTCTTCGCGGACGAGTACTTCGGCCCGGTGTTGTCTGTGCATGTTTATGACGATGCGGAATTCGACTCGATTTTGCGCGTTGTCGACACCACCTCGCCGTACGCGCTGACCGGCTCCATCATCGCCACCGATCGCACGGCGATCGCGCACGCGATGGATGCCTTGCGTTACAGCGCCGGCAACTTCTACATCAACGACAAGCCCACTGGCGCTGTTGTCGGCCAACAACCGTTCGGCGGTGCTCGCGCATCAGGCACCAACGACAAGGCGGGCGCGATGCAGAACCTGCTGCGTTGGACCTCGACGCGGTCGATCAAGGAGACTTTGGTGCCGCCGATCGACCACCGCTATCCGCACATGGGTTAAAGGCCGAGGGAGTTCAGCTCTGCCACAGTCGCGTTGCTTGCGACCTCACGCTCACGGCTTCTCGGAAATGTTCGGTGATGATCGCTTCAACTTTGGCGCCGAAAATCGGGATTGCCACCTGCACCTGCGCGGTCACATGGACCATGCACGGTCTGGTGTCGAGACCCGTCATCTGATGTGACCCGGCTTCGGCGGCAGCAGGTCGGATCTCGTATGTCCCCGTCAATTGCGCAGGCAGGCCCGCCGGGACCAGGTGCACTGTGGCGCTGTGGCGGCCATCAACTGTCAGCCATTGCTGGGTTTCAGTGATGGTCATCGCTGCGCCGACGACGCTGCGCAGGGACGCCGGCACGGAGTCAGGCAGGCGGATCTGCTGTGACCATGTGACTCGCTGGCCGTCTGCCTCGATCTGTAATGACACCGTGTCTGCACCCGGGGTGAGATCGGTCAGAAGTTCATAGAACCGAGGATCGCTGAACATCGCCCTGGTGGCCCGAACATCGGCGCAACCTTCGTGCTCGGCTGAGATGGCGACTGACATGGCGGCATTCTGCCGCGCTGGCCGAGGTAGCCGCCCAGCCGTGGGATGTGCCACAGCCCACGCTGCGCCGTGAATGCGTTGGCGAGACTACGCTTGAGCCTCGTGCCGAAACGCGCGGTTGCTGGTGCACAGCCGAGTGCCCAGTCGAGTTCCCAAGCCAACGGCCAACGGCGCCCTGTCGCTAGGACTTCCGCCATGCATCAGCGTTTAGAAGCTGCCAAGCAGTTGCTGATCGAGCAAGCCGCCGCCGCCCAGTGCGGGTTGTCGAAAGAAGCGATTGCTGCGTACGTCGAGTTGATCCCTGCGCAGGAACTTGTAGATCGCAGCGCAGACGATCTGGCCGCGATGATCAAGTCGCATGTCGAATGTGCGCACATCCGCATCGCCGAGGCCACTTGCGTCTCGTGTGAATCGGCTGGCAGCGGCCGTGTGACCGTGAACATCGTCATCGACGACATGCCGTTCCTGATTGATTCTGTAGCAGCTGAACTCGTCAAGCATGACTTGAGCATCGAGTTCATCGCACATCCGCAATTCACCGTCGCCCGAGACGCGAAGGGCGGCTTGGTGACCGTGGCGCCGCCAGAAGGCGAGGGCGGCCGCGAGTCCTGGATGCATTTCGAGGCCGTTGCCGAAGGCAACGGTTCCGCCGTCGATGCCGAGTCGCTGCGGCAACGCTTGGTGTCGGTGCTCGACGATGTTCGCGCCTGTGCGGTCGACGCGGGAGTAATGAAGTCTCGCGCCTTGCAATTGGCGGATCTGGTCTCGTCGGCCGGTGGCGACGATGCTGCCGACAGCGCGGATTTCCTGCGCTGGCTCGCATCGGGTCGCTTCACATTCATGGGTTATCGCGAATATGAATTAGGCGTCGCGGATGGGCAGGATGTTTTGAACGCTCACCCTGAGCGAGCGCTGGGCGTGCGCCCTCGCCAGTCGTCGCTTCAGCCGACAGTTTTGTCTGAGCGTGCTCGAGAGGTTGCGCGCGATCCTTCTCGCCTTGTCATTTCCAAGGCCAATACCCGCTCCACAGTTCAGCGCGATGCGCATCTGGATTACATCGGGGTCAAGCTGTTCAACGCTGACGGCACCATCAAGGGCGAAGCGCGATTCCTCGGGCTGTACACGCAGTCGGCGACCGTCCAATCTGTGCTGGATATGCCATTGGTGCGCACGAAGGTTCGACGAGTGATGGCCGCAGTCGGCGTTGATGAAGGCCTGCACGCTGGCCGGGAGTTGTTGCGATTTCTTGAGACCTTCCCCCGGGACGAGCTGCTGCAAATCGACGATGACGCATTGATCGACATCGCTCGATCGGTGATTCAGTTCAGCGGCCGGCCGGCGACACGCGTCTTCATCCGCGGCGACCGATATGGGCGCTTTGTCTCAGTCCTCGTGGTCATCCCCGCAGATCGGTACTCGCTGCCCACTCGTCAACATTTGGAGGAGCTGGTCCGTGCGACGTTCGGCGGAACTTCCGTCGACACGGCTGTCCGAATCGGCGACGATGTGAATGCGCGACTGCACATGACGGTGCGGTTACTCGGTGATGAGCCGTTCACTTCGGTTGATACCGAGCAGTTGGAGGCGCAGGTCGCTGAGCTGAGCCGCACATTCGATGATGAGTTTGCAGATGCCGCCGTCGAAGCCCTCGGCGAGCAAACCGCGGCTCGAACGCTTCAGCGTTGGTCGGGTCGGTTGCCGCTGGCATTCCAGCACGAGCGTGACGCTGACACCGCAGTTGCCGATGTTGTTGTCTGCGATCGGCTGCTGGCGCAGCCTGGCCCCGGCGTTGATGTCACAGTCAGGTCGGCGGCGGACGGAGGCCGGGCAACTCACCGCGTCACCTTGTACTCAGTCGGTGCCGCTCTGCTGTTATCTGATGTGCTGCCGGTGTTGCAGAACCTCGGCCTGCGAGTGGTCAACGAGTTGCCGTTCGACCTGCGCCGCCGCGATGGGCGGTTGGTGCATGTGTACGACTTCAGCGTGCAAGTGGCAGGGGAGATCATCGATCCGGAAACCTTGCCGCAACGGTTGGCCGAAGCATTCGCTGATTCGTGGCATGGTCGCACGGCGAACTTCGCAATCGACAGCGTCGTCACGCGGTTGGGGATGACTTCGCGTCACGCGACCATCCTGCGCGCTTACATGCGGTACTTGAGGCAGACCGCGTTGAATTTCTCGATCCGCTATCTCGAAGACATCCTGTTGTCGCATCCGAGAATCGCGATTGCGCTGGTGGAACTGTTCAATGTCCGCCACGACCCCGCCTTCGCTGGTGACAGGCAAGCGCACTGCGAGCAGATCGATGCGCTGATTCGCGATGAACTGCTGAAAGTCGACAGCCTCGATGCCGACAGGCTGTTGCGGGCGATGCAGGCGGTCGTCAATGCAACTCTGCGAACCAATGCTTTCCAAGTAGATGCCGACGGAGAACCGCGGTCCTACATCTCGTTCAAGCTCGACTCGACGGCGTTGGCCAGCATGCTGCCGGCGCCGCGTCCGCATGTTGAGGTCTGGGTGTATTCGCCGCGGGTCGAAGGTGTGCACCTGCGTTTCGGCCCTGTTGCCCGCGGTGGGTTGCGATGGTCCGACCGCCGCGAGGACATGCGCACCGAAGTGCTGGGGCTGGTCAAAGCGCAGATGGTGAAGAACGCAGTCATCGTGCCGGTCGGTGCGAAGGGCGGCTTCGTCGTTCAGAATCCGCCGCCGCGCAGTGAGCGAGATGCTTTCTTGGCTGAGGGTGTGGCCTGCTACCAGGTGTTCATCCGCGGGCTGTTGGACATCACCGACAATGTCGTTGAAGGATCTGCGGTGCCGCCGGCGGATGTTGTGCGCCACGATGGGGACGACCCGTATCTGGTC
>JBEHCB010000183.1:0-2624 GCA_041192885.1 Actinomycetota bacterium | reverse complement strand
TCAACACAACCGGCGCCTTGGTGGTGCGCGCAACTGCAGTCGGCGAACAGACACGGCTGGCACAGATCGCGGAACTGGTTACGGCCGCCCAATCGCGTAAGGCAGCGATTCAAAAACTTGCAGACCGCATTTCCGGGATTTTCGTTCCCGTGGTGTTGGTCATCGCTGCCCTCACTGCCATCGGTTGGTCGTTAGCCGGCGAATTCACCACCGCTTTCACCGCAGCCATCAGCGTGTTGGTGGTCGCGTGCCCGTGCGCCTTGGGTTTGGCGACGCCGACAGCATTGATTGCAGGAATCGGCCGCGGCGCACGCGCCGGCATCCTCATCTCCGGCGCCGATGCGCTTGAGCATGCGCGCAACATCGACACCGTTGTATTCGACAAGACCGGCACGCTCACCTTGGGCAAGTTGACTGTCACCAGCATCCACGCCTTCGCGGCTGACATCAACTGGGCCGCGGTGCTGGCGGTGGCATCTCGCAGCAGCCACCCGGTGAGCATGGCGCTGGCAGCCTATGCCCGAGCACAAGGAACTGGCAGCGCCAGCACTGTCGAGGCAATCTCCGAGACCGCAGGCACCGGCATCGTCGGCACCGTCGACGGAGTCGAGGTGCGCATCGGCCGGATGGATTACTTCGGCACCGACGTCACTTGGGGCGCACACCAGGCCACTGCGCAGGCGGTGGTCGCCCAGGCTGAGCGCGACGGCGAATCCATTGCGGCAATCACCATTGGCAACGGCGTCGCTGCCGTCTTCACTGCTGCTGACGAACTGCGACCCGAGGCGCGTGCCGTCGTTCGAGGCTTGACTGCTGCTGGCATCACACCGTGGCTCGTCACTGGCGATCATGCCGGCATCGCCGAGCGCATCGGCGCCGCAGTGACAATCGCACCGGAGCGCATCAGGGCCGGAGTGTTGCCGGAACAGAAAGCGCAAATCGTGCGCGAACTGCAATCGCAAGGGCATCAGGTCGCGCTCGTCGGCGATGGGATCAACGACGCCGCCGCGCTCGCAAGCGCCACACTGGGTATCGCCGTCGGTTCTGGCAGCGATGCCGCTGTTGCTGCAGGCGACATCACTCTGCTGCGTGGCGGCATCTCGGCGGTGCAATCGTCAATTCGGCTGGCCCGCAAGACTCTTGGCACCATCCGGATGAACCTGGCTTGGGCTTTCGCTTACAACGCGGTGATGATTCCTTTGGCCGTCTCCGGTCAGTTGGAGCCGATGTTCGCAGGCTTGGCGATGGCGGCCAGCAGCGTTCTGGTGGTGGCGAACTCTTTGCGTTTGCGGACTGCGAGTTTGTGATCAGCTGCGCTCAACCGCGGTAGTGGCTGCGGATCGATTCCAGCGCTCGATCAAGTCTGTCCAAGCCATCACGAGCATCGTCTTCGCTGACGTTCAGCGGCGGCACCACATGCAAACGGTTGTAATTGGTGAACGGCATCAACCCCTCGCGCTTGCACGCGCCAACGAGCTCGCCCATCGCCGGCGACGAGCCGCCGTAAGGGGCTAGCGGTTCCTTGGTTGCACGGTCGACCACCAAGTCCAAACACCAGAACGTTCCTAAACCGCGGACATCGCCGATGACCGGATGCTGGTCGGCGAGTTCTCGCAGCCCAGGGCCAAGAATCATCTCGCCAATTCGAGCGGCATTCTCGACGATGCCTTCGTCTTTCATCACTGCAATCGTCGCCACAGCAGATGCGCATGCCAATGGATGGCCGGAGTAAGTCAGGCCGCCTGGGAACACCCGCGAATCGAAGGTCGCAGCAACCTGGTCGCTGATGATCACACCGCCCAACGGCACATAGCCGCTGTTGACGCCCTTGGCGAACACGATCAGATCGGGCTGCACATCGAAGTGCTCGAACGCGAACCAAGCGCCGGTGCGGCCAAATCCAGCCATCACCTCGTCAGCGATGTAAACGATCCCGTGCTTTTCGCACAGCGCCTTCACCCCAGCCAAGTACCCCGGCGGCGGTGTGATGATGCCTGCGGTGCCGACCACACTTTCCAAGAGGATGCAGGCGATGGTCGCAGGGCCTTCGAACGCGATGACATCGGCCAGGTGCTCAAGCGCGCGTTCGGTTTCTTCTTCAGGCGATGCGCTGTGGAAGTGCGAGCGATACACATGCGGGCCGAAGAAGTGCACATGGCCGTGCGCGAACTCATTCGGCCAGCGACGCGGATCGCCGGTGGCATTGATGGCAGCGCCGGTGTTGCCGTGATAGCTGCGGTAGAACGACAGGACCTTCGTTCGATTGGTGTGGATGCGCGCCATTCTGATTGCGTTCTCGATCGCGTCGGCGCCGCCATTGGTGAAGAACACCTTGTTCATGTGATCCGGCGCAATTGCTGCGATATCGCGAGCGGCGCGGGATCGTGCGAGGTTCACATGCTGGGGTGCGATGGTGGTCAGCGTCCGCGCCTGCTCGGCGATCGCTTCAACCACCACTGGATGTTGATGGCCGATGTTGGTGTTGACCAACTGCGATGAGAAATCCAAATAGCGATTGCCGCCAAAGTCCCATACATACGAACCTTTACCACCGGCAATCACCCAAGGGGTGCGGTTCGCCTGCGCCGACCACGAGTGGAACACATGCGCCAAATCCAAATCCA
>JBEHCB010000182.1:0-5782 GCA_041192885.1 Actinomycetota bacterium | reverse complement strand
CACGATGAGCGCAGTCGCGACGTACGCCAGCAGGGCAAGCGCCAGCAACTTCAGGACTTTGGCGTAACTGCGGTAAGGAACCAGAATTGTTGTGACGGTGACGACCGCCGTGAAAATCGCGGCCAGAATCGGGACTGGCCACGGAATCAGCAGGTTTGCCGCAGCGCCCACAGCGGCGATGTCCGCGGCGATGTTGATCGTGTTCGCCACCACCACTGACGCCACCACGGCGAAAAGGATGGGCTTGGAGAATTTTCTAGCGGTCACTTGCGTCAAACCCTGTCGGGTGACAGAGCCGATCCTTGCTGCTGCTTCTTGGACGCTGATCATCAGCGGCAAGCACAGGGTCAAGGTCCATAGTTGCCCGTATCCGTAGGCAGCGCCT
Source organism: Actinomycetota bacterium (assembly GCA_041192885.1). Taxonomy (GTDB): domain Bacteria; phylum Actinomycetota; class Actinomycetes; order S36-B12; family UBA5976; genus RFTO01. Next base: position 5,397 of record JBEHCB010000182.1, on the reverse strand, counting down.
GCCTGGGAATATGTGGCGATACCTGACGGATCGTCGTCCGCGGCACCGGTGATCAAGCCCGGGCCGAGCACGCGGGCGACGCGACCGGCTGAGATGCGGTCATGCTTGCGCTGGCGTCGTCGCTCGCTCACCTGGTGATTGTCAAGTGTGAGATGCGCCGCAGCAGGACATATGTCACAAACACACCCACGATGGCTGCAGACCCCGATGATTGCCCCGTGTCCGAGACCCAGCCGCCGAGCGAGCCGCCTGCGCCCGCCTGGCATGAAGCGACAACTGCCGTGCATGCCGGCCGTGAAGACCTGCCAGCCCTAGGTGTCCACGCGATCCCCATCGATCTATCAACCACCAACCCGCTGCCTGATATCGAGGCCGGCGGCGGCAGTTACGAAAACCTCGCCACCGGTGGCACTCTGGGTGACGGCGACTCGGCTGTTTATCGTCGTTTGTGGTCGCCGACTGTGGCGCGCTTGGAGCGCGCAGTGGCCGCATTGGAAGATCCCGAGGGCGCGGCATCCGGTCGCACTGAAGCTGTTGCGTTCGCAACCGGCATGGCCGCGATTGCCGCTGTGTTCACGTCATGTGTTCGGGCCGGTCGTGGGCATGTGGTGGCAGTGCGGCCTCTTTACGGCGGAACAGATCACATCCTCGCCAACGGCGTCACGGGCACCGACGTGACGTATGTAAGTGCCGAGGATGCCGGGTCCGCGATCAACGAGCGCACCGGTGTGGTGGTGTGCGAAAGCCCAGCCAATCCGACGCTGGAACTGTTGGACATTTCTGCGCTTGCGCTCAGATGTGGCTCGGTGCCAGTGATGGTGGATAACACCTTCGCCACCCCTGTTTTGCAGAAGCCGCTGCTGGCAGGCGCTGGCATCGTCGTGCACAGCGCCACGAAGTACATCGGCGGTCACGGCGATGCGATGGGCGGGATTGTCATCACCGATTCGCAGCGAGCACGGCAGTTGCGATCTCTGCGGGCGATCACAGGTGGTTTGCTGGACCCGTTCTCCGCGTATTTGCTGTTACGCGGCCTGCCGACCTTGGGAATTCGCATGCGGCAGCAACAGGAAAACGCTGGCGTTCTGGCGCAATGGCTCGCCACTCGGCCGGAGGTCGCGACAGTGTTCTACCCGGGTTTGCCCGGGGCGACCAATGCACACTTGCTGGGTTCGCAGATGACCGGACCCGGGGCGATGGTCAGCATCGACTTGGCTGGCGGGTACACCGCCGCGGAGAGACTGTGCAGTCGGTTGCAATTGGTCTTGCACGCAGTGTCACTCGGCGGATTCGACACACTGATCCAGCACCCGGCGGCGTTGACGCACCGACCCGTTGCAGCCGAGGCCAAGCCCGGCGGCGGTGTGCTGCGCATCAGCGTCGGCTTGGAGGATCCACGCGACATCATCGCGGATTTCGAGCAAGCACTCAGGTGATCGCGGTCGCCGCTGGGCCTGCGTCGCCTGCTGAAATCACGCGTGAGCGCTAGCGTGGACTCCTGCGATCAAGGAGTGGTAAATGTCGGTTAGCGAAGCTGTCAGCATGAATGAGCCACGGGTGATCGCGCCCACTTTCGAGGCAGCTGAACTCTGGCGCGATGATTTCGATGGCGCGGCCGGGGAATGCGCCAGCATCGATTATCGCGGCCGCTCATTTGACTCGTCTGCCAAGCGAGGCTCGTGGGTCACCGGTATCGGCGACGGCACTGGCGGGCCCGGACCCGGCTGGGGCAACGACGAGCAGGAGTACTACATCGATGAGGCAGTGCGCCGCGATGGAAACGGAAATCTCGTCATAACCGCGGAGCGCACCTGCGATGACAATGGCCCCGAAGGCTGGCGCGAAAACCCTCGATGGCAATACGTCAGCGGGAAGATCACGACAGCAGACCGAGTGGCATTTCAGTACGGGTTGATAGAAGCGCGAATGCACATCCCCACGGACATTGGCAGTTGGAGCGCGTTCTGGTTGTTGGGGGAGTCGCTGCTCAAAGGTGAGTCGTGGCCGTCTTGTGGTGAAATCGACGTGGTCGAAGCCGTCGGGCAACGGCCACATGAATTGCTTGGCACCATTCACGGGCCGGGTTACTTCGCCGACGGCGGCCTCACGCGAACCATCACCCTGGAGCAGCCGCTGTCGGATGGATTTCACACATACGGCGTCTTATGGCTGCCGGATGAGATTTTCTGGCTCTTCGACGGCGACGTTTACCACCACTTGAAAGCAGCTGACACCGGAGATCAACCGTGGGTGTTCAACCAGCCGTTCTATGCGATTTTGAACCTGGCGATGGGCGGTAACTTGGGTGGCGACCTGGATGAGTCGGTGAGCGCATCGACTCTGTTGGTGGACTTCGTCCGGCATAGTTCAGTGCGAATCCAAAGCGCCGGTGGCCAGTGGAGCGAGCCGATTGGATCGGTGTTTCGCCGCTGACCTGTGAACGTGGGTCACGGCTCGTGCGGCCGTCTGTGTCCGCCGCATGGTTGCAAACTTCAACCTGGGATCTGCAGTCCCCACAAGTACTCGCGCAAGGTGACGCCTTGGTTGCGTACGGCTGACGCTTTGGCTGGCCCTACATAGCGCCAATGCCAAGGCTCGCTCTCGTAGCAGGTGCGGTCGACTTTGCCCTTGGGGTATGAGCGAACCCAGCCGAATCGCCATCCCCGCGATGTCAGCCAGGATGCGGCCCGCTGATTGCGGTTGCGCGGATTCGAACTCCACTCCGCCGTGATTGCCGTGCCGGGGGCGTAACCGATATCTAAGGTGAGTCCTAGTTGGTGCTCGGAGTGGCCTGGGCGGGCGACGAATTTCAATGCATGCGCCCGTCCGTGCTGGCGCACATTGCGAGCGAACAGCCCCCGTTGGTACTCCTCAGAGCGGTACGCCGAGATTGGATGCAGCACGACGCCATCAGCTCTTGCCTTGGCCCGCATAGCGCGCCACGCATCGGCTGCTGCCGGTTGTAATTGCAAGCCTGGCGCGATTCGGGCCAGCGATGGCGGGCGCCAACCCTTGGGAAGTCTGAGCCGGGTGTCGAGCACGGCGTCGTATCCCTTACGGCCACTCAGTTTGGTGGCGAAGTCTCCAAGCGCGCACTTCGGCGGTGCCATTGACCTGCTTGCGCTCCCTGCGGTTGCTGCCTGTCGTTCCGCGCGATGCGGGCCAGCGGCGGTGACAGCAAGCGCGGGACTGGCAGCCAGGCCGGCGGCGAGCAGGGCGATGATCGCCACCCGTGTCGGCCGCAGTGCTGTCATGCCCTCACGGTAACGCGGGCAAGTGAGCCAGGTTCGTTGTCAGGGGTGATGTCAGCAGTGTTCGGCATGCATGCCCGCCGCTAGGCGCCCCTCGAGTGTGGTCGGTGGAGTACGTTTGCGTTTGTCATGACCGACAAAGCCCAGCCCACACGTCTCAGTTGTGGCGGTGTCCGCGCAACATTCGCCGCAGCTGTATTAGCCGCGTTCGCGGTGACAGCGGCCGGGTGCGCTCAATCGCCGACCGGAACTGCAGCCAGTAAGCCGCCGACGCCAACCCTGCCAGCTTCTCTCACGGGGGAGGTGTCGTGGCGAACTTGCCCAAACTCGTACTGGCACAAGAACGCCGATGCAGCATTCAAGCGGAACCAAGCTGATTGCGGCGCAATTCAGGTGCCGGCCGTGTATTCGGGGAGGCAAGGGGCAGATTTGCCGGCGTTCTCCATCGCGATGATGCGGCTGAGGGCGACGGGTAAGACCAAGCGCGGCACCCTGTTCATTAACCCTGGCGGTCCCGGTCAATCCGGAATCGACCAGCTGCAAACCAGCAATTTTCCAGCGAAGCTTCGCCAGGCCTACGACATCGTCGGGTTCGACCCGCGCGGAGTCGCCCGATCGCAGCCGGTGTCGGGCAATCCCATCCGCTGCACCGATGAGCTTGATTTCGCCACTTACTGGAATGGCGAAGACAGCCCGTCCAACCAGTCCGAAGCGGACCTGAACAAGAAGCTCTCCGATGACTACGCGAACGACTGCATTGCCAACAATCCTGCGTGGTGGACCCTGGGAACGGCAGATGTCGCCAGGGATCTGGAGCAAATGCGCACTCGCGTGGCGGGGGATGCCAAGCTGAACTTCCTGGGTTCCTCTTACGGCACCACGATTGCTTCGTATTACCTGCGGTTGTTCCCGAAAACCAGCGGGCACATCGTCTTGGACTCAGTAACCGACAACTCGCCCGATGAAGACACATCGGCGCTGACCCGAGCAAAGTCGCTTGAAGCGCAGGTGCTGCGACTTGTGGACGGTTATGCCAAAGCGAAGGGCATGACTCGCGCGCAGGTCCAGGCCTTGCTGATGCAGGTACGAGGATGGGGCGATGACAACCAACTGCGGGGATTCGCAGGGCTGAAGCCGTTCCCCGGTTCGAGCACCGCCCGCCTGAGCAGTGAGTACATGTTCACGCACGGAATCCACGTGTTGACTTACTACGACTCAGAAACGGCGCTGCAGTACTTCACTGAAGGGTTGGATGCCGTTCGCAAATCGAAGTGGAACGGGTTGTTTGAGTATCTCGCGTTGAACATGGATGGGTACGACCTCGAGTCCATGTACAAGGCTTATCAAAACGAAGCCGGCTACAACCCGACGGGTTACACCCGCGACAACAGTTACGAGATCATGACGATGGTGAATGGCATCGACCGAGACCAGCGGGAATTGAAGACCCACGCCGAGCAGGACGCGTTCGATGTCAAGTACGCAAAGGCGGCACCTTTCTGGCACAAGCTGACCACGGATCCATCCGGGTTCAAGTACTACGACGACGAGCCAGTCAATATGTGGTCTTGGGAGGCGTTCAAGAACGACGCCATCCCGGATCCGCCCAAGAACGCCGCCCCTCGGACGAACACAACTGGCAAGCCAGTGCTCATCGTCGGTTCTTTGAAGGAATCGGTAACGCCGTACGCATTCGCGGTATCGACGGCGAAACAGTTGAAATCTCCGCTGATCACCTGGACCGGCACTGAGCACGCCCCACTGGCTGGGTTCGCGCACTCATGCTTGAACCAGGTGTTTCTGGACTACATGCTCGAAGACTCCTTGCCGTCCAAGGGAAAGACCTGTTCCAAGTAAGCCGTGAATCTCTAGCGCGGGGTTGCGCTTGCAGCGGTGACTCTGCGAATCTGCAGCGATTTGCCCTGCTGCGGCGACGCATCCTCAAAGGGCACTGACTGCGCGGCTAGACTTCCACGCCATGTCCAAGAAGCCGCTGGCCCGCCGCATCCGCAGACGGATTGAGCGCTCCTGGATCGATGTCAAAGTCGCGACCGTCGCCGCGAAGAAGCGGGGATTTCGGCGCAAGAAGCCCGTCATTGGCCTTGTCGGATTCTTCGGCTGGGGCAACTACGGTGACGAACTTTTC
>JBEHCB010000181.1:0-3050 GCA_041192885.1 Actinomycetota bacterium | reverse complement strand
TTCGACACATTGGATGACTTTGAGGCGGAGATCGCCTTGTTGCGCGCTGAAGGTCCACCGACAGCCGCAGAACCGGAGTCGACTCGACATCCGGCAGCCGGCACTTAAGGCCGACTCGCCGATCGACCCGTAGCACCACAACCAGCGTCACCAACGTAGGCGGGCAACCGCCAACAGCATCACCCGCCCGATCTAGCAACGTCGCCGAATCATCGGCACCGAGGAAAGTTACGTAAGGGGAGAAAGCAATGACCGAGACCGTCGACACCAAAACCCAGGCTGCAGCTTCGACGCGCCGCCTGAGTTTGCAGCGCTTGTACACCACGCCGGGGGTGCACCCCTATGACGAGGTTTCGTGGGAGCGCCGCGATGTCGTGCAGACAAACTGGAAGACCGGCGAGGTCGTCTTCGAGCAACGCGATGTCGAGTTCCCTGACTTCTGGTCGGTCAATGCATCCACAATTGTCACGACCAAGTACTTCCGCGGAGCGGTCGGCACGGCGCAGCGCGAATGGAGTCTGCGTAACCTCATCGACCGCGTTGTGCTGACCTACACGAAGGCCGGTCGCGACTTCGGCTACTTCGCAACGGAGGACGACGCAGCCATTTTCGAGCACGAGCTGACCTGGATGCTGCTGCACCAAGTGTTCTCGTTCAACTCGCCTGTGTGGTTCAACGTCGGCACCTCCTCCCCTCAGCAGGTCAGCGCCTGCTTCATCTTGTCTGTCGACGACACGATGGACTCCATCTTGAACTGGTACCGCGAAGAGGGATTGATCTTCAAGGGTGGATCTGGTTCTGGCCTCAACCTTTCGCGCATCCGTTCCAGCAAGGAACTGCTGTCCAGCGGCGGAACGGCGTCCGGCCCGGTGTCGTTCATGCGCGGTGCCGACGCATCTGCCGGCACGATCAAGTCAGGTGGTGCGACTCGTCGCGCTGCGAAGATGGTCGTGCTGGATGTCGACCACCCGGACATCGAGGAGTTCATCGAGACCAAGGTGCGCGAGGAAGACAAGATTCGCGCTCTGCGCGATGCCGGCTTCGACATGGACCTCGGCGGCAAGGACATCGTCTCAGTCCAGTACCAGAACGCAAACAACTCCGTTCGCGTCAGCGACGAGTTCATGAAGGCCGTTGAGCAGGGAACCCAGTTCGGTCTTCGCGCCCGCGCTACCGGCGAAGTCATCGAAACCGTCGACGCCAAGGCTCTGTTCGCAAAGATGTGCGAAGCCGCGTGGGCCTGCGCCGACCCGGGCATCCAGTACGACGACACGATCAACGACTGGCACACCAACCCGGAGACCGGTCGTATCACTGCGTCAAACCCGTGCAGCGAGTACATGTCCTTGGACAACTCCTCGTGCAACCTGGCGTCGTTGAACTTGCTGAAGTTCCTCAAGGACGACGACACCTTCGATGCAGACGCCTTCATGAAGGCCGTCGAGTTCATCATCACCGCGATGGACATCTCCATCTGCTTCGCTGACTTCCCGACGGAGCCGATTGGTGACACCACGCGCAAATACCGCCAGTTGGGAATTGGCTACGCGAACCTCGGTGCACTGCTGATGGCTTGCGGTCTTGCGTACGACAGCGAAGGCGGCCGCGCGCTCGCCGGCGCGATCACCAGCTTGATGACGGGGACCGCTTACAAGCGCTCAGCTGAGTTGGCGGGCATTGTCGGCGCCTACGAGGGCTACGCCCGCAACGCCGAAGCTCACAAGCGAGTGATGCGCAAGCACGCAGCTGCAAGCGACGCACTCCGCCCCGTCTCTGCATTGGATGCTGATGTTTCCAAGTTGGCAGCGAAGATGTGGGCCGATGGTTACGCAATCGGTGAGAAGAACGGGTGGCGAAACGCCCAAGCCTCGGTGCTCGCGCCGACAGGCACCATCGGTTTCATGATGGATTGCGACACCACCGGTATCGAGCCCGACTTCTCGTTGGTGAAATTCAAGAAGATGGTCGGCGGCGGCTCGCTGCAGATCGTCAACCAGACCATTCCGCGCGCTTTGCGCAAGCTCGGCTACGCCGACGAGACGATTGAGGCGATCGTTGAATACATCGGCGAGCACGGTCATGTGGTCGACGCTCCGGGATTGAAGCCAGAGCACTACGAAGTCTTTGACTGTGCCATGGGTGCTCGCGCCATCGAGCCGATGGGCCACGTGCGGATGATGGCGGCATGCCAGCCGTTCCTCTCTGGAGCAATCTCCAAGACGGTGAACATGCCTGAATCTGCGACCATCGAAGAGGTCGAGGAGATCTATTACCAAGGCTGGAAGACCGGCCTGAAGGCCCTCGCCATCTACCGCGATAACTGCAAGGTGGGACAACCGTTGTCCGACGCCAAGGCGAAGACCGCGGACGCCGGCACTCACACCGCGACTGTTGCAGTGGAGGCGCGTCCGACCCGCAAGCGCCTGCCCAAGTCGCGTCCGAGCAACACGGTCTCCTTCTCCGTCGCAGGCGCCGAGGGGTACATGACGGCCGGCTCGTACCCCGATGAGGGCCTCGGTGAAATCTTCATCAAGATGAGCAAGCAAGGCTCAACCCTTGCCGGCGTGATGGACGCGTTCTCTATCGCGATCTCCATCGGCCTGCAGTACGGCGTGCCGCTGGATGCCTTTGTGTCGAAGTTCGTCAACATGCGCTTCGAGCCGGCAGGTATGACCGACGATCCGGATGTGCGCATGGCGCAGTCGGTGATGGATTACATCTTCCGTCGACTTGCTCTGGATCACTTGCCGTTGGACAAGCGAACCGCCCTGGGCATCCTCACCGCCGCCGAGCGTGCTGCCGCGTTGGAGACGGGTTACGAGACCGCTGCTCCGGCACCGGCAAGTGACGATGAGGCCGATGGCGATGAGTCCCCGGCGCCGGCAGCCGCTGCAGGCAAGGCGACTGCTCCGGCCGCGGTGCACTCCACTGCAGAGTTGCTGGAGTCGTTGACGGGCACCGCATCTGATGCGCCACTGTGCTTCACCTGTGGCACCAAGATGCGACCGGCCGGCTCGTGCTACATCTGCGAAGGCTGTGGCGCAACGAGC
>JBEHCB010000180.1:0-10521 GCA_041192885.1 Actinomycetota bacterium | reverse complement strand
CAAGGAGAGTCATATGAAAATGTTGCTGGACGCCTGGCGTCGATTGCGCGCCGACGATGGCGTCACAACCGCGGAGTACGCGATCGGCACCTGTGCCGCTACTGGACTGGCGGGTTTGTTGTTGCACCTGCTCACCAGCGGTCGGATGATGGACTTGATTTGGCAAGTCATCGCGCACGCCTTCGGTTTCCTTTTCAAGTCCTGATCAATGCGTGATTGCTTATGCCGCGACGGGCGCCATCGGATCCGAGTGCGGGCAAGTGCTGACGATGGCGTCGTCACGGCTGAGTTCGCCGTGCTCGTCCCCGCTCTGCTTGCATTTGTGTTGCTGCTCGCAAGCGTGCTTGCGGCGGCAGCAGCTCAAGTGAGCATCGCCAACGCAGCCAGGGAAGCCGGCCGGATGTTGAGTCGCGGTGAACCACTGCCCGCAGTCAATGATGTGGTTCGTCGCTCGGCTGCGGGCGTCGACGCTGTCACCTTCGATGTGCAGCCAGAAGGCGACGGGATGTGGGTCGATGTCGCCGGCAGCCCTCGAGTCCTGCCAGGTCCGATGCGTGTGCTGTTGCCACCGGTACGCGCTCGCTTATGGGTGCTTCAGCCGTGAAGTGGTCACGGCGGCTGTCGGACATCAGCGGCAGCATGTCGATGCTGCTTGCAGGGGCGATTGCCGCTTTGTGCGCGGTCAGTGCGTTCGTCGGCCAGGTGTGGGGGATTGCGGATGCGCGCTGGCGCACTGAAGCAGCGGCCGACATGTCAGCGATCGCGGTGGCGATGACAGGGGACTGTGGTTCAGCAGCAGCAACTGCCGCGCACAACTCAGTGGTGCTTGATTCGTGCAGTGAGCCATCATCGACTGATCATGATGCAGTGGTCAGCACCCGCACATCAGTCCAACTGCTTGCCTTGAAGGTGCCACACATGCCGGTGCTCGGTGTGTCAGCAAAGGCTCGAGCTGGCCTCTGAGCCGGCACGCACGAGCGGGAACACAGGGGATCAGCCGCATGAATGCGAGCCGACAGATCCACCGTTGTGGCGTACTCCACTACATCCCCGCATCAGATTTGGCAAGAGCCTGCCTCTAGACTCCGCGAAATCGCTCTGCCCCAGCTCAATGAAACGATTCCGGAGAAAGCCATGCAGTTTGCCCTGTCGCCCATGGTCGCCGCTGCGCCGCCAGCGCTGTCCGACTCAACCATCATCACCGCTGTCGCCGGCATTTCAGTCTTCGCGCTCATCGTGGCCGGGGTCCTAGTTCGCCAGGTGCTCTCCGCTGGTGAAGGCACAGCGAATATGAAGGAGATCGCCAAGGCTGTCCAGGTTGGTGCTGCTGCTTACCTCAGCCGACAGTTCAAGACTTTGTCCGGTTTTGCGGTCCTGGTTGTCGTGCTGCTGTGGTTCCTGCCGGCGGATTCGGACTCTGAGCGCCTCGGCCGGTCGCTGTTCTTCCTCGTCGGGGCCGTGTTCTCCGCGATCACCGGTTATGTGGGCATGTGGCTGGCTGTGCGCGGCAATGTCCGCGTGGCGGCAGCCGCGAATGAGTCGGGCGAGCACAAGGCAATGCGTATCGCATTCCGCACCGGCGGCGTAGCTGGCATGTTCACCGTGGGCTTGGGCCTGCTGGGTGCCTCACTCGTCGTCCTTATTTATAAGGAGCAGGCTGCACACGTGCTTGAGGGCTTCGGCTTCGGCGCGGCGCTGCTGGCCATGTTCATGCGCGTCGGCGGCGGCATCTTCACCAAGGCAGCCGATGTCGGCGCTGACCTGGTGGGCAAGGTCGAGCAGGGAATCCCCGAGGACGACCCTCGCAACCCGGCCACAATCGCCGACAACGTTGGTGACAACGTCGGCGACTGTGCAGGCATGGCCGCCGACCTTTTCGAGTCTTATGCAGTCACCCTCGTGGCGGCCCTGATCCTGGGTGGGCTGGCATTCGGCTCCCAAGGTTTGGTGTGGCCGCTGGTCGTGCCGGCGATTGGTGTGCTTACCGCCGTCATCGGCATTTTCGCGGTGAACCCGCGGACCAAGGACAAGTCCGGCATGGCGTCGATCAACCGCGGCTTCTTTATCTCCGCTGTCATCTCAATCGTGCTCGTCGGCGTCGCCGCTTGGTGGTACCTGCCGTCGTCGGCACCCGAGACCTGGAAAGAGTTCGCCAAGGATGCGCCGATCCAGGATCCGCGACTGTTCTCCCTCATTGCTGTTGCCATCGGTGTTGTCTTGGCAGCTGCCATCCAGCAGCTGACCGGTTACTTCACCGAGACCAACCGCCGCCCAGTCGACGATGTCGCCAAGACCACGCTGACCGGCCCGGCCACCGTGATCTTGTCGGGTATTTCGCTTGGTCTGGAGTCGGCCGTGTACTCGGCGCTGCTGATCGGCGGTGCCGTGGTTGGCGCCTTCTTCCTCGGCGGCTCGAGCATCACGCTGTCGCTGTTCGCAATCGCTCTGGCGGGTACCGGTTTGTTGACCACCGTCGGCGTCATCGTGTCGATGGACACCTTCGGTCCCGTGTCGGACAACGCCCAAGGCATCGCGGAGATGTCCGGCGATGTGCACGGCGAAGGTGCGCGCGTGCTGACCAGCCTCGACGCAGTCGGCAACACGACAAAGGCCATCACCAAGGGAATCGCCATCGCAACAGCGGTGCTGGCTGCAACCGCGTTGTTCGGCTCGTACCGCTCGGCGGTCACGGACGCAGTGGCACAAGCGGGCGCTGCCATCGATTCATCGAAGGCCGAGTTCCAGGGCATTCTTGATGTGGCGCAGCCGGTGAACCTGATCGGCCTGCTGATCGGTGCCTCCGTGGTGTTCATGTTCTCTGGTCTTGCTATCAATGCTGTGTCGCGTGCGGCCGGCGCCATCATCTTCGAAGTGCGCAACCAGTTCCGTACCCGTCCGGGAATCATGGCTGGCACTGAGAAGCCCGACTACGCAAGCGTTGTCGACATTTGCACCAAGGACTCGCTGCGCGAGTTGGCCACACCTGGTCTGCTTGCGATTATGACCCCGATTGCCGTCGGCTTCAGCCTCGGCGTCGGCGCACTCGGCGCTTACCTGGCAGGCACGATCGCAACCGGCACCCTGATGGCGGTGTTCTTGGCCAACTCCGGTGGCGCTTGGGACAACGCGAAGAAGTTTGTCGAAGACGGCCACCACGGTGGCAAGGGCTCCGAGGCGCATGCCGCCGCAGTCATCGGTGACACCGTCGGCGATCCGTTCAAAGACACCGCTGGCCCTGCCATCAACCCGCTGATCAAGGTGATGAACCTGGTGGCGTTGTTGATTGCTCCGGCGATCGTCAAGTACCACGACAATGCTGCGATTGCGACGACTGTTGCCGTGATCGCTGCCGCCGTCGTGGTGATCGCAGTTATCGTGAGCAAGCGCCGCCCGATTGCCGTGGGCGACCAGGCTGCAGCAAACGTTGCATAAAGCTGACGTCGTGGTGGCGGGCTTTATGCCCGCCACCAACGATGCTGTGCGGTGAGCGCCTGCAGCGTCGAAGGGCAGGAGATCACTGATGGCGACGAAACCCAACGACGATGCTGTCGTGCGCCGTTTGGTGATTGTCGAGTCGCCGGCCAAAGCCAAGACCATCGAGCAGTACCTCGGGCCCGGATACACAGTTCGCGCCAGCGTCGGCCACATCCGCGACCTGCCTGCTCGCGCATCGCAGATCCCCGCAGAAGACCGTGCTCGTTTCGCGGAATTTGCCGGGGTCGATCCCGAGCACGACTTCGAGTTGCACTACGAAGTCAGCCCCGACAAGACGGCCTTGATCCGCGACTTGAAAGCGGCACTGAAAGACGCCGATGAATTGCTGTTGGCGACAGATGAGGATCGCGAAGGCGAAGCCATCTCGTGGCACCTGGTGCAAACTCTCAAACCCAAGGTGCCGTACAGCCGGATGGTTTTCAACGAGATCACCAAAGAGGCCATCACTCACGCCGTCACTAACACCCGCGAACTGGACACCGACTTGGTCGATGCGCAAGAAGCGCGACGAACCGTCGACCGCCTCTACGGCTACGGGGTGTCGCCGGTGTTGTGGCGCAAGATCGGCAGCGATGCCCGAAGCGCCGGGCGTGTGCAGTCAGTGGCTCTGCGATTGCTGGTGGAGCGCGAGCGCGAGCGGATGCGATTCATCGCTGCCGCGTTCTGGGATATCAGCACCACCTGCGCGCCGGGGGATTTCAAAGCGAACCTTCGCAGTCTGGATGGCAAAGACATCGCTCGCAGCAGCGACTTCGACGACTCCGGCAAATTAACCAAGGACCTGCTGGTTCTGGACGAAGCAACCGCGCAGGCATTGGTGGCTGAACTCCGCACCTCAACATTGACCGTGGTCGATGTGCAGTCGCGACCTGAAGTGCGCAAGCCGCGGGCTCCGTTCACGACATCGACATTGCAGCAAGATGCATCCAGCCGTTTGAAGTGGGGACCGCAGCGGACGATGCGCGTTGCGCAATCGCTGTATGAGGGTGGCTGGATCACCTATATGCGCACCGACTCCACCAGTTTGAGCGAAACCGCTATGAAGGCTGCGCGAGCAGCAGTCGAGGAGATGTTCGGCGCCAGCTACGCCCAACCTCGGCAGTATGCGAACAAGGTGAAGAACGCACAGGAAGCGCACGAGGCAATCCGGCCTGCGGGAGATGTATTCCGCACTCCCGGGCAAGTGCGGCCCAGCCTCAATCAGGACGAGTTCTTGCTTTATGACCTCATCTGGAAGCGGACTGTCGCATCGCAGATGGCTGACGCGAAGTTGGAAGCCACGACCGTTCGCCTGCAAGCCACACTCAACGACGGACGCAACGCGGGTTTCACTGCAACTGGCAGCGTTTACACATTCCTTGGTTGGAAAGCCGCGCTTGAGGATTTCACCGAAGACGACAGCAACAAGGACGACAGCGACGAGACCAAAGATCGCAAGCTGCCACCGCTGAAGTCAGGTGACTTGGTGAGCATCAACGATGTGGATGCCACAGGCCGGACGACTAACCCACCGCGGCGGTACAGCCAAGCTGCCCTCGTTGGCGAGCTTGAGCGCCGCGGCATCGGCCGTCCGAGTACTTACGCATCGATCATCACCTTGCTTGAGAACCGCGGCTATGCGACTCGCAAGGGATCAACATTGGTGCCGACGTTCTTGGGTATCGCCATCGTCCAGTTGCTTGAGCAGCACTTCGCGGCACTGGTTGATTATGACTTCACGGCGGCGATGGAAGAGCAGCTCGATGATGTGAGCACCGGCCGGATGACGCGTCTGGATGCGCTCACTCGTTTTTATGTCGGCAGTGGCGGCTTCCCCGGGTTGAAGACGCTGCTTGCCGGCTTCGGCGATATCGATGCGCGCGCAGTGTCGTCGTATCGAATCGGCGACTCGGAACTGTTTGTGCGCGTCGGCCGCTATGGCGCTTATGTGCAGCGCGGCGACGACGGCGAACGGGCCAATCTGCCGGCGGATGTGGAGCCAGATCAGTTGACTGCCGAGCGCGCTGAGGAAATCTTGGCGATGCCCAGCGGCGAGCGAGAGTTGGGCGCACACCCGGAGACCGGGTTGCCGGTGGTCGTGCGCACCGGGCGTTACGGCCCGTATGTGGAAGAGGTGCTGCCGGAGCCGACGGCACCGGTGAAGCGCGGCCAAGCGAAGGTGAAGCCGCGGCGCGCATCGCTGGCCATGGATCTGCAGTTGGACACTGTGACTTTGGATGATGCCGTGCGACTGTTGAACCTGCCGCGGGTTGTGGGCGAACAAACCGGCAGCGGCATCGAGATTCGCACCAACTTCGGCCCCAGCGGTCCCTATGTCGCGCTGATGACGCAGCCGCGGCCGGATTACCGCTCGCTGGAGGATCCGCAGCAGGTTTTCAGTTTGACCCTGGAGCAAGCCGAGCAGATCCTCGCCCAGCCGAAGGTCTACCGCCGCGGCCGCGCGGCGGCGAAGCCCGAAGTGGTCGTCGGGGTCGACCCCACCACCGGCTACCGGATCCTGTTGAAGGAAGGTCGCTTCGGTCCTTATGTGACCGACGGTGTGACCAATGCGTCATTGGGTCGCGCGGACGATCCGAGCACGGTCTCAGTGGAGCGCGCAAGCGACCTGTTGGCTGAACGCCGTCTGGCCGGTCCTGCCCAGAAGCCGACGGCCAAGAAGGCGGCGGTGAGCCGCCGCGCTGCACCCAAGAAGGCTGCCGCGCGGAAGGCATCGCCCAAGAAGTCGTAAGTTTGCGCGCATGGCTGTTCCTGGAATCGGCGATGGGGTCGGAGGCGACGCGCGCAGCACAGCGAGCGCACGCGTCAACGGCGCTTTCATCGTGTTCGAAGGCGGTGAAGGCGTCGGCAAGTCGACGCAGGTTGCCCGACTAGCCGAGTTCCTGCAAGAGCAATTCGCGGGCCTCGAAGTCATCACCACCCGGGAACCGGGTGGGACCGTCGCGGCCGAAGCGTTACGAGCTGTGGTGCTCAGTTCCGGTTATGAAGGCTTGGACCTGCGCGCCGAAGCACTGGTGTTCGCCGCGGCTCGCGCCGATCATGTCGCACAGGTCATCAAGCCAGCATTGGAACGCGGCGCCGTCGTGTTGTGCGATCGCTTCATTGACTCATCGGTCGTCTACCAGGGGATTGCACGCGGCCTCGGCACTGAAGAGATCGAACGGTTGTCTGTCTGGGCAACCGCGGGCTTGCTGCCGGACACGGTGATCGTGTTGGACTTGCCTGCTGAGGTCGGCATGTCGCGCATCGGTGATCCTGATCGCTTGGAAGCTGCCGGCAGTGATTTCCACGACGCGGTCCGGCACGGCTTCCTCGCCCGCGCAGCATCAGGCGGCAGCAGATATGTCGTGATCGATGCAAGCGTCGATATCGCTCAAGTGCAATCACAAATTCGCGAGGTTGTGTTGGCTCGCCACTTCGGCGGTACTCACTGATGAACGCCGCAGTGAGCACCACGCCAATCGCACACGAAGGCCTGTGGGCCAACCTGATCGGCCACGACGATGTTCTGCCGCAACTGATCCGCGCCGCCCGTGCGGCAGGTGGCACCTTGGACGAGCCATCGGTTGCCGCGATGACGCACGCATGGCTGTTCACCGGCCCGCCCGGCTCCGGTCGGTCCATCGCAGCGCTCGCGTTGGCTGGTGCACTGGAATGCGTCGATGCCGGCTGCGGCACCTGTGATGCATGCGGCTTGGCGGCGGCAGGTAACCATCCTGATATCGAGCATGTTGTGCCGACAGCGGTGATGTATCGCGCAGACGAGGTGCGGTCCCTGGTGTCGCGCGCATCCATGTTGCCGATGCTCGGCAACTGGCGAGTCATCGTCATGGAAGACGCAGACCGCCTAAACGAATCCAGTGCCAACGCATTGCTGAAGGCGATAGAAGAACCGGCGCCGAGGACCGTGTGGATGTTGTGTGCACCATCCGCTGTCGATGTGCTGCCGACCATTGCGTCGCGTTGCCGATTGGTCCACATGGGCACGCCACCGACAGATGTGGTTGCCGGCGAGTTGATTCGGCGCTACGGCGTAGATGAGGCAATGGCGTTGTGGGCAGCCCGGGCGGCTCAAGGACACGTCGGCCGCGCTGCCGCTTTGGTCCGCGACGAGCAGACTCGCGCTCGGCGCGCATCTGTGATGGTGATCCCGGGACGCCTCACCGACCTCGTCCGCTGTTACCAAGAAGCAACGAAAGTGGTGGCAACTGCGCAGGCCGATGCAGAAGCATTGACCAGCGACCTGGATGAGCGCGAAGAGCAAGCGGTTCTGGACGCTTACGGTGACGGTGCCACGGGTAAAGGTTTGTCTGCTGCAAGCGTGCGGGCGCGATCGGAATTGAGCCGATTGAAGAAGCAGCAGGAATCACGGGCACGGCGGGTGTTGCGGGATGAATACGACCGGGTGTTGCTGGATTTGCTCGGCTACTACCGCGATGTCTGGATGGTTCAGGCCGCGGTCGACACTGCGTTGATCAACGCCGACATGGACGAGTCGATCCGTGCGATTGCTGAGCGTTCTCGCGCTGAGGATTCGGTTGCGCGCATGGACGCGATCACTCTCGCCCAAGCGATGATCCGGGCAAACGCCGCGCCATTGCTGGTTTTCGAATCGTTGTTCGTGCAATTGTGGGATCCATCTGCTTCGTCGAGTTTGCGAACGGCAGGTCGATGATGTCGGGGCAACTTCGACGCAGCGGCCTGCTGTCTGCAACCGTCGCGATATCGCTTTTGGCCAGCGCTTGTTCGATTGCCAACCGCGATGCGATAGCACCTGCGCCATCGGGGTCTGCGTCGACCTCGCCTACTGACGAGCAGTCCTCGCCATCCAACCGGCCATCGAATTCGAGCAGCTCCCGAACAGCGGCAGCGACAGTTACTGGCACTGCAACCGCAAGTCCCTTGGCCCGCTACTACGAACAGAAGTTCACATGGCGCCGCTGCAATGGGCAGATGCTGTGCGCAACCATGAAAGTGCCCATCTCGTATGCACAGCCGACGAAATACGGAGACACCTACATCAAGGTGGCGAAACTGCCGGCGTGGGGCAAGCGCCGCGGTGCAATCATCATCAACCCAGGAGGGCCGGGCGGCAGCGGCATTGATTACGCGTCCGCCGGCGATGCGGTGGTCTCGGCGAGCGTGCTGCGCTATTACGACCTCGTTGGATTCGACCCACGCGGTGTTGGTCAGAGCGACCCCATCGATTGTGTGAACGATGCTCAACTGGATGCGTTTCTGGCTTTTGACGCTTCGCCAGACACAGCTGCGGAATCGACGACCGCCATGTCGTTGGCAGGGCAGTTGGGCCGGGGCTGCGTGCGCAATGCGCCAGTCCTGAGCAAGTTCGTCGACACTGAATCTGTTGCCCGGGATATGGATGTGCTGCGCGGGGTCTTGGGTGAGACGAAATTGAACTACCTCGGAAAGTCATACGGCACATTCATCGGTTCCACATATGCGCGCTTGTTCTCCGCGCGAGTGGGCAGGATGGTGCTCGACGGCGTGGTCGATCCCGCTTTGAGCAACACGCACATGAGCATGATGCAAGCCATGGGTTTCGAGCGAGCATTCGATCGCTTCCTGAGTTACTGCTTGCGCCAAGGCTGTCCACTGGGTGCGACTCGCACTGGTGCGGTGACTCGCCTGAAGTCGATCGTTGCGGCATCCGACTCAACCCCGATCCCGACCTCCGATCCCAGCCGGCCGCTGACGCAGTCGCTGTTGGTGTCCGGGCTGCTTTTCGGCATGTATGACTCCAATTACGGCTGGTCGCAAGTGCTGGAATCACTTCGCGGTGT
The DNA here is from genome assembly GCA_041192885.1 of Actinomycetota bacterium. Classification (GTDB taxonomy): domain Bacteria; phylum Actinomycetota; class Actinomycetes; order S36-B12; family UBA5976; genus RFTO01. The sequence goes on along the minus strand of JBEHCB010000180.1, from coordinate 1,228 downwards.
GGTGAATGGCGACGGCGACGACATGCTGTCGACGGTGGATTGGTTCTTGGGTCGTGAGAACGGGCGTTATAAGGACAACAGCAACGAGATCATTTACGCCGTCAACTGCATCGACCGGCAAGACCGGCCGGGGGTCACGCAGATCCGTCAGTTAGCGACGGCATGGGGGAAGGAATACCCGCTGTTCGGTCGTTACTTGGCGTGGACGATGGCAGGTTGCGCTGACTGGCCGGCGCCGGCCGTCGGCAATGCCGCACCCTGGCGCGGCCGTTCGATTCCGCCGGTGCTGATCATCGGAAACACCTGGGACCCGGCGACGCCTGTTGAAGGCGCTCGATCGCTGGCATCGCAAATGCCTGGAAGCGTCCTGATGGAGTGGAAAGGCGACGGTCACACCGCGTATACGCAAGGGTCCGGCTGCGTGGATGACTATGTGAATGCGTACTTCAACGACGGGGTTTTGCCGCGGTCAGGCACTGTCTGCCAGTAATCGTGACGCGGTTAGACTTCCCGACCGCTGCTCGGACGGTTCTCCATAGCTCCCAGATCAGGAAATATGGCCGTATCGACCGCGCACGCCGCCTTAGCTCAGTCGGCAGAGCGTCTCACTCGTAATGAGAAGGTCTGGGGTTCGATTCCCCAAGGCGGCTCCATCGCATCGCCATTGCACGGTTTTCCGCGCATCGCCGCCTACCATCACCGCTCGTGATGGGTGAACCGGATGTCTGTCCGGCCTGCGAATCGGTGCAAATGCAGCGCCGCGGTGGCAAAGACATGTGCCCGCGGTGCCATTACATCCAGCCGTGCTGCGACGGAGGCAAGTGCGACTGAACGCCGCGGGTACGTGAGCGTGCAGCTTTCACGCTTGATCTAGTTGGGCCAGGGTTGAAAAATCGGGCAAATCAGGCCTCGTGACCTGTTCTTACGGCTAGTCAGCCCTGCCCATCTGGACTACCCTTGGGGATACCTATGTGTTCTGAGGACAGGGAGACAAGGACGTGGCGCTGACCAAGCCGATGGCTGACCGCACGTTTGTGCTGCCATCCCAAGGCCAACGGCCGTGGCGGGTGCGTATCGCTGCCGCTCTCGTCGGGCTTCTGACAATCGGCATGCTCGGTGTCGGCGCTGTCACGACAGCGGCTGCAGCTGAGGGCGAGTTGTCATCGGATGCCGCGTTGAGCAGCCTCACTGTCAGCGCTGCAAGCAAGCCGGTCGCATTGTTTCCGGC
>JBEHCB010000179.1:0-2823 GCA_041192885.1 Actinomycetota bacterium | reverse complement strand
CGAGTAGCTGCCGGCTTTTGCTCCCGTCCCGAATCGACGTAAAAATCGGGTCCAGTAGATTGCTCGACTCGTAGACCACCAGCACTCGGAGGCCCGGTTGCGTCAGTGGCGGTGGGTCGATCGGCTGCGGCGTCGGCTGGCCCTGGAATAGTGCCAGGCCGATCAGCAGTATCAACAACAGTGTCCACCCGTTCGTCTGGTCGTTCATCGAAGCGACACCTTAGCGGGAGGATCAACCGGCTTTTGGCAGCCGCCTTTTTGTGTGACGAAGAACAGAATCGCCCCGCCGATAATCAGCAGGATCATAGGGTTCTGTTTGATCCAGTCGAGAATTCCGCCGGCCGGCAGTGCGGCTAGTTGCGACTCAACGGCGGATAGCGCCGCTTGGTCCTCGCTCGACGCCGCGCCGGAATAAGCCTTGCCCAGCAGGGCCGCGCGGCGCGCTTCCAGGTTGGCCCGCTGTGCCGCGACTGGCGTTGACCACGTGACGACGACTCCGGGATCGACTGCTTTTAGCACCGCCAGCCAGACTGGCTTTGGGATGATTTTCAGGATGTTGCTCAGCCCCGGAAACATCGGCAGGATGAACGGGAGAAATGGCAGCAGGAATTGCAGGATCGTCGCGAAGTCGAACTGCATGGATCACCTTGCGTTGCGTGTATTAACCCGGCGGCGCTGGGGTGTAGCGGGGCAGCGCCGCCGGGCTGGGGGATGGCTCGCTATGGGTTGTCGTTTCGCCCGCTCGGCGCGATCGTCTCGGTTGGCGGCTGAGTTGGCTCGTCTGTGATGATCGGCCCGCGCCATTGGCAAGACAGGCAGCGAAATCGCGTCGGGAACGGCTGGCATTGCACGCACACCGCACCGGCTGGCGTAGTATGCTCACACGCTCGGCATTCCGCCGCGCTGACTGGCTCGGCGTAGTCTGGTAGCAGCACTTGTCGTGTGGTTTCGTTCATCGGCTACCATCCTCGTGAAACGTAAAACGATTGCACTTTGTGGGCTTGCTGGTCCGACTTCGGCGCGGGCTGCTCGATGCTCTGCCCGTGCTCTCCGATCGCCGGCTGTTGCGCGTCAACGTAGCACGCCTTGGAGACGACGCAGCACGCAGCGACGGTAGCCACGCCAAACACAATCACAGCCCAAGAGGTTAGCATCAGGTCTCGCCAGTATCGTTGTCCTTCGTCTTGCTCTCCGAGTTCGACTCCGGCGGTAGCGGCAGCGATGCCAGCAAACGCAAGGCTACCTGGGCGAAACGTAGCGTCGCAGGAATGTTCATCGGGTCGAGCACCACGGCGACCAATCCCGCTTTTCCGGCTGACGATAGCGGGCTCGCACTGTCCACCAGCACCGCGCCGCAGATCGCGCCGATGACTGCGCCAGCTATCACCAGCGAGCATGAACATAAGCACACCTGCCACCACGCCAGCCGCTTTTTTTGGGTCGCGGCGTAAAACACGAACCGCGCGGGTGAGATGGCCGAGCATGCGACTGAGACGGCAGCCACGGCTAGGTACTGCTCTGGCACGCTCGCGAGTTGCTGCCACACGTCGCCCCCTATTCTGGCTCGCCTTGAAATTATTTTCGCTCACGTGTCCGGTCGTCGCGGTAAAACGCAATGGCTAGAATGGCGACGCCAAGCCCGTCTCACTCCTGGCCGAGTGCGGCGGGCTTTTTTCGTCTAGCGACAGCCGCCCCAACATGCGACACCCCGAGCGCCGCGAGCCACGCCAGATGCGACGGCTTTGACTCGGTGGCCATCTAGCGACCTGGCAGCTTGCCCGACTCTGGCCAAGCGGCGTCCGTTGAAGATGAGACCGGCGTCGGCAGTTCCGCTGCCAGCCAGCCACGCCACTACGATTGCGATCAGTACCCGCATGCTACACCTCCTGCTGCGTGCTGAGTTAGTCGTCCTATGACCTGCCCCTATGTATACCAAGTAACGCCCGTACACCGCAACCGCTACGGGTTCCGTTTGGCCTGCCTTCGCCACCACCGACCTTGCTTGAAATCGTCCCGCTTGGCCCGGTTCTTCTCCAGATACGCCGCACAGACCGGACCCAATAGCCCTACGCGCTCCAGGGCCAGCATCAACTCGCCCTGCTCACTCTGTCCGATGCGGTACGGAGCCCGCTTGCTGCCGATGCGCCACGCCTCCAGGTTGTCTGCCAGTTCGCCCACCGTGGTCGTCGGCACCAGCGTCGATTCCAACCGCTCGATCTGATGCGAGGCGATGCCCAGCGCCGCGATAGGAGACGATCGCGTGATCGGCTCTGGCGTGGAGGTGTCAGCGGTGCGCGTGCGGCGAATCAAGAGCGTTCTCGCTGCCGTGGCTACTCGCATTGCCAGTAAATGCACTTCGACACACCGCGCCACAACGTCAGCATCGACCACCGACAATCGCGGGCCGTCAGGCTTGAGTCCGGCTAATCGCGAGTGGTCCAGTTCGCCGGGCTCACGAGCGCGCTCTGCCGCTCGAGATGCAAGACGCCATAGGCCGCGCGTCAAGCAGGCGCGCACGTCGTTGACAATGCGGCGGCGAATTGCGTCGGGTATGGGTGGGCCATCGCCGAATAACTCAGGGCGGGACATGCCGCTATCGGCGGTCGATGCGAGGCCGGCCGATTCGGTTGGCAGGCAGCCGAACCACTGCACGCCGTTTGTGGTGTGTGGTGGTGGGATGGTGTCGTGTGGCATGTGCTATCCTCCGTGCGGTCCAGGTTGGTCCGAATCAATCGACGTGTCGGCGGTTCTGGCGACGCTGGCCAATGAGGCGTGATCCAGCGCGGCTCGGCACACACGCCGAATCATCGCGCGCCGCTTTAG
>JBEHCB010000178.1:0-14933 GCA_041192885.1 Actinomycetota bacterium | reverse complement strand
ACCCACCCCTGAAAAGCGCTGGCACCGTTACTGTTTATGTAGGTGCCGTTTGATAGACCTAAAGCACTCGCTACAACGCACCAATTTCCGTTAGGTGACCGGCTCTTAAATATCATTAGCTCGGGAGCAACCCCAAGATTGTGTGTGACAGTTTGCGTCCCACCACCCAAAGGTATTGTCCCCGTATAGCAAACGATATCGAAGAATCCGGGGGCGCGGCGGAAATTCCATATCCCAGCAGGGGCAGCCATGCCTGCGGAAATCCTATACCCGGTATTGTTAAATAAGTTATTGGAAGCAGCGGTTGATTCGGAGTTTGTGCTTGTCGTGGAAAATCTTGGAGCCGTGTCCGGGTTTGGTGATCCGGTAGCGTTTGACCGAAGACCGCGAGGTCGATCATAAAAAGCCGTATTGCTTACCCAGCCGCCATTGAGCGCCAGCATCTGTAGATCAACAGGAAAACCCGTTGTAACGACAGTGCCTGAAACTCCGGCGGAGGCGGTGGGGCTAAACACACTTGTCCCCGTCGTCGGCGTTTTCATCGGGCCGCGACGGATGGCGATGTAGATGTAGGTGGTGCTTGTGCTTAAGTTGTTCTGCTCGGAGACAAACCCGGTAGCAGTTGGGCGAAGCATGGATGAGCTACTCAACTCCGCGCCACCTGTATTGGCGTACAGCCAAGTGCCAGACGTTGACGAGGTAAAGTTCCGCATTACGTCCTGCATGATCCAATCGCCGGCTTGGCTAGTTGGCTTAATCATTACCCATTGCGGCTCGTACCCGAGACTTACCGTCGCGTTGCCAGACCCATCAGACGTAAACGACCCACACGAGATCACATTGTCCGTACCCGTCAGCCCGAAGCCGCCCGCGTTGTGGGCGAAGAGGTAAGCGACATAGGAAGTGCTCGGAAGGCCCAGCGCAAAGTTGGGAATGGTGATCGAGGTACTTGTCGCTGTAACGGAGACAGCTTGGTTGTACTCGGCATCAGTTAAGTTCAGGTACAAGACATAGCTGGCCAAGCCGCCGGTTAGACTGCGATGCCATACAATCCAGTTATCGCCGCCGCCAGTGCATTTGACAATCATGCACCCAGGGACCGATCCAAGGTTGTGATTGAAGGTGGCGCCGTAGCTGGCGTTCGAGTTGAACGTCACCACATCGAAAAACTTGGGCTGTTTGCGGAATGTCCACGAGGTGTAGAGGTATGGACTGTAATTTACGTTACTGCTGGTGCCTAATGTAAAACCGGTAGTATTGAACGCGGTGAGGGCTTGCGTATCGACAGTAACTTGGGCGCCTGAAGTATTGCTGGACACAAAGTTAGGCGCCCCCCTTGCCGTATCTGTAAGGACATGATTGAAGGCGCCATCACGCGGTTTGAGCCACACCAAGCCACCCTTGGTGGAAAGATCAATTCCGTTGGTGATCGTTTGAGTAGCAGACGTGCCGGTGTAGAGCCACGTTGAAAACACGTCCTCGATGTAGACGGGCGAAGCCCCAGCCCGAGCAAATTGCCCGTAGCCCTGAGACGACAGAGAGCCTTCTGCTCCAATGATCGGCATGGGATTCCTTACGCGAAGCGGGTCTGCGCGGCGAACACCGAGAAGGTGGCGTTGGCCGTCTTGATGATGCTGTAGACGTATGCGTCCACGCTGCTGGCGTTACCGGCTGCGGGAGCTGTGCCGCCCTGCCAGCGGGTTGTCACACCAGTGGTTGTCCCGTCCACCTGCACCGCGTTGTTGAAGAAGGCGGTCGCGCCGTTGGTCACCAGAAAGGCCACGGTCAGGCTCTGGCCGGTGGACATCAGTGTGTTCAGGCTCGTGCCAGACGATCCACGGAAGTTGACCGTGAAGTTGCCGCTGGCGTTGGTCGTGTAGAACAGCACCGACTGCGTGGTCACGTCGTAGGCGATCGTGCCGGTCGCTGCCGTGGCGGATACCGTGGCCACTTCGGCGACGTCATTGAGAACAGCGCCCAGGGTGCTGCTCGTTCCACTGAAGGTCTGCGTTGCGGTAAATGTGTTGGCCGCGCCGGTTGTGATGTAGCCGCTTGGGTTCGTGCTGTTGTACGGCGTGAACCCGAGAGCGGTCGTGACCTGACCAGAGGTCAGCGTGCCGGTGTACGTTGGCAAATCAGCCGAGGCAAGCGATGCACCAGTCGTGACACGGCCCTTCGCGTCCACGGTCACCTTGGTGTAGGTGCCTGCGGTCACGCCGCTGTTGGCAAGCGTTAGCGAGATGGCCGTGGTGCCCGAGCCTGATGCGTCACCAGAGACGGTGATGCTCTGATTGCCCGTCAGGTAGGACACGTTGCTGCCGCCGGTCACCAGACCCTTGGCGTTGACCGTGACGTTGTTGTAGGTGCCTGCTACAACCCCGCTGTTGGCCAGGGTGGTCGTAATCGACCAGTTGGCCGAGCCGTCAACAGACGCCGAACCTGTTACATCACCGGTCAGCGACTGTGTGCGAGCGGTAGCCCACCGGCTTGCCGAGGAGGCATTGCCCGTGAAGGAGGCCGCTGTCACCGCGCCTGTGAAGTTGCCTGTTCCGGCAACTTGCAGCTTGTCTGTTGCGTTGTCGGTAATGGTGCCGATGAGGACGTTGGCGGCAGTGCTGACACGCATTGCCTCCGTGCTGCTCATCATGATCCGGAACGGCAACAAGGTTCCGGTGCCTGTTGCGACAGATTGGATCTGAAGGGCCGATGCGTTGATCGTCATCGTGCCGTAGGAGGCGTTGCTCGGATCGGATGACCCAAACACCTGGAGCTGGCTGTTGGTCGATGTGCCGTTCGGCAGAACCGCGAAGAACGTGTTCCCGTTCGCAGTGCTGGTCTGCACATACATCCGGGTCGCACTGGTGAAGTCGCCCGTGATGCGGAGGTTGGAGCCGCTGAACGTCAGGTTCCCGGTCAGCGTACCGCCAGCCAGCGGGAGATACGTCGAAGCCGCAGTCGCCGTGGTCAGGTAAGACGACATCCCGGAAATCGTCTGATACGTGCTTGAGGCGGTCGCTGACTTCAGGTAGCCCTGACCAATCACGTAGGCCGTGGTGGCGATCTGCGTAGTGTTGGTGTCCACGGCAGCGGTCGGGGCCGCAGGAGTGCCGGTGAACGTGGGACTGGCAAGCGGCGCATACGAGGTCAGCGCGCTCGGGACGACATAGTCCGTCCCCGCCACGGCGGCTGTGAACGCGCTGGTACCGTTGCCCTTAACAAGTCCGGTCAGAGTGGTTGCGCCAGTGCCGCCATACGCCACGCCGACCGTGGCCCCGTTCCACGTCGAGTTGGTGATAACGCCAGCGTCGGACAGCGTGAAGATTTCCGCGCTGTACGCATTGTTGACAATGCTCAAGTTGCCGCTGAAGGCGCGGATCGTCTTGCTCGGCGTGGTCGCGCCGTTGCCGGTCAGCTTGAGGTTCGCGCCGCTGGTGCCAGCATCACTGATGGCCAACGAGCCGGTGCTGTTGGTGGTCGAGATTGTCCCGCCAGTCAGCGGCAGGTAGCTCGACAACGCAGAGCTGGTGATATAGCCGTTCGGGTTGGTGCTGTTGTAGGGAGTGAACCCCAGCGCCGTGGTGACCTGCGAGCTGGTAAGCGTGCCGGTGTAGGTCGGCAGATCCGCAGACGCCAAGGACGCGCCAACCGTGACCCGCCCTTTGGCGTCAACCGTTACCTTGGTGTAGGTGCCAGCCGTGACGCCAGAGTTCGCCAACGTCAACGAGATGGCGGTCGTACCGGAGCCGGACGCATCACCAGATACGGAGATCGACTGGTTGCCGGTCAGGTACGTCGCCGTGTCCAGCGACCAAGTGTTTGCCGCTGTCTTCCGCAGAAGACCGGCAGTACCGGCAAGCGCCGCGATCGCATCCAGGTCAGCATCCCAAGCCTGGACATTGGTGCCAATGGCAAGACCAAGGTTGGTTCTGGCCGTGGCCGCGCTGCCAAGGTCAGACAGATTGCTTGCGGCAACCAGCTTCTGACCCAGCTCCGTGTTGAGGTTGGTGAAGTTGGCATCCACCTCCGCATTGGTCAGAGGTGAACCTTTGCCTGCCCGTGTAGTGATGGATGCCATTCCCTAGAACCCCAATTTGATGTTGAAACCCAGAACAGACGATCAGGAGATCGTCACGGTCCAGGTGATCGACATCGTGTCGTTGACGTCCTTGTTCACAGCGGCAAACACCGTGCGGCACAGCATCGTGCCAGCGGAGCTTGCGTTGAACAGACCAGCTTCGGTGATGGCCGTCAGGGACGCCGGGGTGCCAGCGGGGAACGTGGCAACGTAGGCGACTTGATTGGCGGTCACCGTGGTGGAGGTCAGGGCCACGCGAGCCGACTCGGTCACCAGGGCGGTCTGGCCTGCGGCAGCAGCCGTGGAGCCAGCGCCGATGGCCATGTGGCTCATCGCCGTTGCCGTCGCGTCCTTCATGCGCGAGGCAATGAAGCCCAGGCCGGTCGTGACGACGAGGTTCTTCACCGTTTCGTCGTGCTTGACCGTGCCATCGGCAGCGGTGATCTTGATGTTCAGTTGGCCGGTGGCCTTGATGGTTTCATTGGTGTTCATGGTTGTCCTTAGAAAGTGCGCTCATACCCAACATAACGCTCTGCGAAGTAATCTCCGCTCACGTACCCTTGACCAAACAGGTTCCCCGAGTCAGAGGATGAGACGCCCTCGGTCAAGCCCTTACCTGCGGCTTTCGCCGTCAGATCCGATTGCCCCACCGTCTCGGTGAAGGCTTTTGCTACCGCCCGCGCAGCGATGTCTGCGGAGACAACAGATTCGATGAGTCCCTTGGCAAAGGAGCGGATGGCCTGATCAGCCGTGGACGTTGCATCGGTGGTCGCTTGGCTCATCGCCCGACCGATGGTCAGCGCGTCCGCAGTCGAGACGGAATCAAGGAACAGCTTGGTAAAGGTCTTTGCCGCGACATCGGTAGGCGACGCCTGATCGGCAAAGGACCGGAAGTAGCTCACCGTCCTGGTCAGGCTATCTGCCGTGGCAACTGCCTCGGCCAGCACCTTCACGAACTGGATCGTCTGGTCGTCGTCAGCCGCTGCGCCGTTGACGTCGTCGATGGCGAAGACTTGGTCGGTCAGCAGCTTGGTGAAGGCGCGGCTCACCAGATCCGCCGACAGAGCGGCGTCGGACAGCGCCTTGCCAGTTGCGATCGACTTCTGGTCGGTCGAGCTGGACGAATCAGCAAGTGAGCGGACGTAGCTGACCGTGCGCTGGAGCGAGTCGGTGCTGGTTGCCTGATCGACAAGCGCCTTGGCAACCGAAAAAGCGCGGGTCTCGCTGGTTCCAACAGACTCTGCAATCTGTTTGCCAACGGCGCGACGCAGCGTGTCCGAAGCCGAAGCAAGCTCGTTTGCCGCCTTGGTGAACTGGACCCGGCGCAGATCAGAAGCCGAGGCAGCGTCCTGGCGCGAAGTGCTCAGACTCTTGGCAACAGACTCCAGCGTGACCGCAGCGTCGTTGACAGCCTTGCCGAACGCAACCTGTTTGGCGTCAGACGTGGTTGCCGAGTCCGACAACCCAAGCAGCTTGAGGAACTGGCCCGTGATGGCCTGTGCTCGCATCAGGACGTACTGAGGCGAGGCCACAAGCCTCACATACGAGGCCGCTGCCTTCAGCTTGACCAGGGCCGCGTTGAACTGCATCAGAAGTCCTCGCGCACCTTGAACTTCAGTACGTCATAGACGGTCTGCTTGCCCTGTCCGGCAGGGAAGGTGACCTCGATCTCGCCCTCGTAGTCGCCAGCATCCACGCTCAGGGTGTTCTGGTTCCACGCGAACACAACCACGCCAGCCGGTCCATTACTCACCGCGCCGATCAACGTATCGACCAGAGTCGTCGACCCAACGGCGCGGAAGTACATCCGGCACGTAGCGCCAGTGATGTCGATCGGGGCACCGCTGGTGTCGTCTGTCAGCGTGACCTGAATCTGTGGGCGAGTGTCGCCTTGAACGAGCTTGATCTTTTCGGCCATCTCAGATCTTCCTCAACTGGACGCTCAGGCTTGAGCGGTTCCATCCCCGAACGGCCATCTGTCGCGCAGCATTCACCCCGGCCATGTACCGCGCCTGATTGACGGATGCTGCTTGCGGGTTGCTGTACGGCTTGCCGGAAGACAGTTGCAGTTTGGCGACGGCACCGGAGGCGATCTGTTCGACCCACTGCTCAAAGAGCTGATCGTCACAACCAGTCGAAGAGCGCAGTGGTGCGAGGGCCACGCGCATTGTAAGTGCCGAGGACACCGATTCAGCCGGAATTGGCAGCAGCGAGATCGAGTTCGGATCCTTTTGGATGAAGAACTTCGGCGTCGAGTAGGACGGCACCACGCCACCAATCCGCTGGTTGTAGACCGTGGGATCGCGCACCTGATCCGGTGCGGACGGGATCAGCTCCTCGCCCTTGTGCCATGCCTTCATCACCTTCACGATGCGCGTGCCGGTGACAGGAGTTTCGAGGTCGTAGTCGGGGATCTTCGCAGTTACGGAGACCGGGTCGTGGTCTGCTTGATGGATCATCGTCTTCTCGCAGAAGTCGATGACCGTGTCGCGGATCGCCTGGATGGCGGTGATCTCCGGGCACCCAGCCACTTCGGGCAGCACCCAGGAGAAGAAGTTGTCGTAGGTCTTTGCCACTTACACGCCTCCTGCGCGGACAGCCATCACGTTCGGGGATGCCCCCGGCTTGTTCGCGTCCGGCGAGAACGCAAAGTCCTTGCTGGTCTTCAGCCCGAGCAGCGCGTTGAACATACTCACGTAGCCCTGCGCCAGGGCGGCGTTGCCGCCGAACTCAGCATCCTTCGAGTAGGCGCGGTACAGGACGTAGTTGAACAGCGGCTCGGCGTAGATGTCGTTGACAGACAGCGTCTGTCCGCCAGACGTCACTTCTGTTGGGTTCGCCGAGTACAGGATCTCCAGCTTCTGTCCCGCCGCTGCGGGCGGGTAGACATAGAAGTGGTCTGGGTCTCGGTTGTCCTGAGTGAAGTTGATCGTCGGACCAGCAGCGGCGTTGTGCCAGTTGTAGTCCTGGGCATCGAGCGACTCGCGATCGACGATCCGCACCACGCGACCGGGAGTGTTGTTGGCGTTGATGTTGCGGATGACGTCCAACAGACGGATGCCTGTTGCCGGGATCGTCTGCCTCGTTCCAGCAACGAGGGTCAGGGTCTCGTTCTTGGCGCAGGAGTCTGGGCGGACAAGCGCGATCACTCGCTGACCATCGCTGATCCACTTGTACAGCTCGGACGTGGTCCAGCGGACATTGCCGTCGTCTTGAAGGACGAGAGCCGCCCGAGATGTGATGTCGCTTGCCAGCATCTGCTACCTCACCAGAGAACCTTCCGCGCCCAGTGATTCGCGCTGAAAGGATCGTCCTTGGTCAGTTGACCTTGCTTGTTACGGATACCGCCAGAACGGGCGAGATAGTTCTCGCGCCGCTTGGGGTCTTTGTGCTGCGTGAAGTCCTCCATGCCGCGAAGGCCGAACTTCACGAGCTTGACGTCCTCGCCCTTCTTGGCGAGAACCATCTTCTTGTGGCTGTCGCCAGCCGGTGCGTTCACCGGCTTGTTGAAGCCTGGGAATTCGTGGCCGCGATATTGGAGCTTGCCGCCCTCACGCTTTACGTTTGATGCTTTCACCGGTCTTCCTCTTCACTGAGATTTCGACGGTGTCCGTTGCGGCAACTTCATCGTTGCTGAACGGCTTGCCAGACTGGGCGGGCTGCTGATCCTCAACAGGCTCCCAGTTGCCACCGGCCACCAGCTCCGCGTCAAAGACGGCGGTGCGGCCAGTGCGCTTGTTTCGCATTTGCTTCATGTGTCAACTCAAAAAGAAGCCGCCCCAAGGTTTCCCAAGGGGCGGCATCAAGGAGAAGCCGGGGGAGTCAGGCCCGGCTCATGGCACTACAGATCAGCCCTTGACGGCGACCATGTTCACCAGGGCTTCCGGCTTGATCACGTTGTAGCCGTACACGTTCAGACCACGGACGATGTTGCCGAAGGTGGACTGAGCGCGGAGGGTTTCCACGTTGGTCATTTGGGAAGCGAAGGTGATGGCGTCCTTCGAACCTGCCATCAGGAACGAGTCGCCGTCGTTGGTCTTCGGCAGGTTGTTCGACACGTAGACCGTGAAGCGGTCGATCATGCCGATACGGCCATTGCGGAGGACAGAGGTGTCGTCACCGGTCAGGTAAGCCTGACGCAGTTCCGAACCCTTGACCATCGCGGCCACCCAAGCGGGCATCACCAGCCAGCGGCCAGTCTCGGGGATGTTCTGCTCGTCCAGCACCTGACCGGCGTCCAGGATCAGATCCAGAACGTTGGTCTTGGTGATGGCGCGGGGAGAAGCATCGGTACCGAGGTTGATGTTGCCGGAGATGGCACCAGCGGTGGCACCCTTGTTGGCGGTGGCGGCAGCAGCCTTCACGCCGTTCAGGATGTCGCCGTCGATGGCGATCTTCATCTGCTCGGTGGCATCGTTGGTGAAGATGTCCATCAGCTTGATGTCGGCCTGGGTGGCGTCCACATCATCCAGCACAACGGCGAAGTACTTGCCCTTGTCGATGTTCAACTCAACCGGGGCGCTGTCGGGAACCTGATTGGTCAGGTTGTCGCCCTTGTTGTAGTTGTTGATCGTGATGGTGGGGATGGTGCGGATACGCACCTTGTCGCCCTGGCCCTTGATCTCACCTTCCCAGTCCGTGTTGGCGATCTCGCTGAACACGGTGGTCTTGTAGAACTTGACCTGGAGCTTGCCAGACCAGATCTCGGGGATGAAGTTGCCGCTGTATTGCGTGCGGCCCGCTGCTACGGGAAAAGGCATTTTGAATCACTCCTGATGTTGAATGCGGGTCATCGAACACGACCCTCGATTTGAGCTGCGTGAATGTCAGCTTCAATGGCGATCGCCTCCTGGTCACTCACATCACCACGCCGCACGCGACCGTAGAAGTCAGCGATCTCGGCGCGAGTCCACACCCTCTTGGAGGGCGGGGTCGGCGAGTGCTGGCTCGTGGCCGGTGCAACTTGTTGATCGAGGGACTTGGTGGCATCAGCCGCCCACGATGAAGATGCCTTCTTGTACGCGGTGAAGAACTTCGCGGTGCGGACAGCATCACGCGCACGCTCAGCGGCGCTCAACAGATCCTGACGGCTCGCGCCTGCCAGCTCGTCAACTTCGTCCAACCAAGTCAGAAACTTGGGGTCTTTGTTGACTTCCTGCCAGTCGGGGACCATCTCGGTCAGAGACTTGAAGAAGTCCGTCTCAACCTTCTGGGTCGTGACGTTGGAGAGCGAATCGATCTTGGCCTTGAGCTGGTCGATCTCGTTCTGCTTCGCTGCAAGTTCTTCGCGAGCGATGCGTCGAGCGACATCGATCAACCCTTCGCCGTACTCTTCGATCTCCTCCGGCTTGACCAGAGGCTCAGGCGGCTTCGCGTTCTTCAGCGCCTCGACCTGTTCGGCCAGGGACTGAAGTTGCGTCTTCAGGTCTCGGTTCTCTGCGGCGAGCCGAGGTACTTCCGAGTTGTACTTGCCCTGCAAGACCTTGTAGCGGTGTTCCAACTGGTCGTCTGCACCGGTTGCAGACGGCGGCGTGGAGTCGCCTTGGGGCTTCGGGGGTTCCGGGTCCGTCTTCGGCGGATCCTCTTTTGGAGGGTCGCCAGGAGGCGGATCAGACTCGGGGTTTTGCTGTTGCTTCAGCAGTTCTTCATGCAGTCTGTTGGCCGTTTCTTCGGCTTCAAGCACTGCACGTGGCAAAGGCATAAAAACTCCGTGAGCCGAGACGGTCGCATTCGAGCCTCGCGGTGTTCGAGCGATTCGTTCGGTGTTCAACGGTTGCTGGTTAAAGGGCCAGCCCCTTTTGCGGCAGGACGCCGCCTAGCCCCGGATGGGACTACCGCGATTTGCGGATGACTTCCTTGGCATCCTTGGCTGTGGACAGGAACTGCTCAACAGCCTGTGCGCCACCCTGTTGCCACCGCGACAGGACATCGTCCTTGGTGGAAACAGAGTTGCGATACAGGTCTTGCAGAGATTCCTCAAGCCAGGACCGGACAGTCTCGAAAGACAGATTGCCCTCAAGGTGTGCGAGGGCAGTCAAAACTTGTTGTGTCGGCTTCTTGAGCATTACTTCTTCATGCTCTGGCGATTCCAGTCCGCGACGTAGCCGGGGCCACAGCCCATCGGTGCGTTGTGAACAGGACCGCCATCGGCGAACTCGGCCATCTTGTTGAAGCGGGCACGGGGAACAGCAACGCGAGGTGCGGGAGCTGCGCCCATCGATGCGGCCATGCCGGGGCGAATGCCGCCGAGGGCCTGGGCCATACCGCCGTAGGCGGCTTGCTGGTTCAGCGAACCCATCGCCGAACCCATCTGTCCCATCATGCCCTGAGCAGCCATCGGCTTCGTCATGGCGCTCATCTGGTCGTACTGGGCTTGGGCGGGATCGCCACCATCGGCCATCTTGACCTTGCCGCCGTTGGCCATCTTGGCCATCGAGCCGTACTCTTCGGCGCTCATCTTGCCGGAGGCCAGGGCCTTGCCCTTCTTGATGAGTTCGGCACGCGAAGACTTCTCGCCTTCCTTCTTCTCCTCAGCCGTCTCGCGAGCAACGTACTGCTTCGCGGAGACCTTGCCGGAGCGAACGGCACGAGCCTCGGCCATCTCTTCGGCCTTGGTGTCCTTGCCGGAGAACGGCTTCACCTTGCCGCCGTCAGCGTAGCCAGCGGGGATCATGCCCTTCATGGGCTTGGCCTTCATCATGCGACCTCCTGTTGGGGTTGTACGGTGTTGACCGGAGCGACCTCCGGCATTGCAGAGTCGTTCGGAGCTGCGGGTGCGGGCAGCGAGCCTTGCTGCTGCTGCTGCGCCATTGCGGCCTGAATCTTCTCCGACTTGAACTTCATCATCTCCACCGTGGGCACCAACTTGTCGGTGTCCATCTGGAGGTTCTTCGCCATCTCGCGCAACAGATAGGCGCGACCCTCCGGACCCACGATCTGAAGATCGACCGGGTTGGCGGTAGCGGCCAGGAACTCGTTGCGACGAGCTGCGAGCATCTCCTTCTGGATGAGGCCCGTAGCGCCACGCGCCACAATCTTGAAGTCACCCTTGATCCAGGGATCCGGGTTGTACATCATGTTGTGGACGTAGAAGCGGTTGACCACCATCGCGACCACGTGGTCGATCGACAGGATCGCGGCCTTGATGCCCTTGGCGGCGTTGTCCATCAGCATCGACAGACCGGAGGCCGTGCGGCCTGCGCCGGAACCGGTGGAACCCGAGTACAGGTACGCGGGGATGCCGGTCACTTCGTCGGCCTGCTTGGCGAACTGGTTGTAGACGCCGATCAGCTCCGCCGCCTTCATGTCGGGCATGAAGAAACGGATGGCAGGCTGGCCACCACCCGTGCGATCCGACGTCGTCTGCCAGATCTTCCAGGGGTACATCTGGGTCAGCTCTTCGCCGTCTGCCAGACGATCGACAGCAACGTCAACCTGCGGGCCGGACGCGATGCCCATGTTGTTGGCCAGAGCGCGAGCTGCGGCGTTGCACATGACCTGCACGTCGCGCATGATCTCCGGCAGCGCCGTACCCCAGAACGCACCAGGGATGCCGCGCCAGGAGGCGATCTCGTAGGGACGGCGTCCCAGCGGATCCGGGTTGATGATGCACTTGATGACGAACGAGCCGATCTGCCAGGCGTTTACCTCATACACCTTATTTGGTTCAACGCCTTTCATGCCCCACTCCTGGAGCATGGAACCCATGACCGGACCCCAGAACTCCAGGGCCTCGATCAGGTTGTCTTGGTACAGACGCGAGTGATACTTGCCTTCGAGGTTGTCGCGCTGCTGGTCGCCGTACTCCATGTAGCGGAAACCGGTGCGACCGTGACGCTCGATGACCTGATCGATCTCGAAGTCTGAGTAACCGGGTACGCCTCGAAGTGACTCCAGGGTCTTAACAGACAAACGATGACGCTGGATGAGATACCCATCGTCAACATTCGAGGCGTTCGGTGCGGGGAAGATGTCGTAGGGGGAAACCCGCTCGACTTCCCGGAAGTAGTCATTGACGACGATCGGCGTGAAGTTCTCGCCCCACGACAGACGCGCCTTCTTGCGAACAGTCGGCCCCTTCAGGATCGCGGTGGGGTACGTGACGAAGTCGTCGACGAAGTCCTCCATCGCCCGCTTGTAGCCGCCCTCGGCCATCTGATCCTGGATTACCCGAGACATTCTCTCGGCGGAATCTTTGGCCTCTTCCCGAACGCGCAACAGAACGGCGTCATGCACCTCTTCCATCCGGGCGCGGAATGCTTCCGGGTGAATCTGTTGGCCCTGGGCCAGATACTCCATCGCCTCCATCTTCACGAAGTCGACGATCGACATCTTGACTTCGGGCGGGATGTTCGGCTCTTGCGAGGGCGTGCAGTCGAAGCCGCGATCGTTCTGGAACATCACGTCCTGGATCCAGGACTTCGCGGCGTTGCACTTGACGTCGGTGATCATCATGTAGATGTCACTGCCGCCAGTCTGTGCGATCTCTTGCGCTTTGTCGGGGTCGTACTCGCCGCGACGCTGGCGCTCACACTGCAACAGACGCTCTGTGATGCGCTGCTTGGCGAACTTCGCTTTGTTCCAGCACGACGTGATGTGGGACGCAATGCCGGACGAAATCAGGTCGGAGTTGTCCACGCCTTCCGGCTGAACGGCGCTCACGTCTGCGGAGACGGGCGCTTGGGCCTGATACACGTTCGTCATTGGTTACTCTCTCAAGTCCACGCTCTGCTGGACGCTCTCCCCACTTGTCGGGCACGGACGGTCCGGGTTCCGCTGCGGACGCGCAAGCACAAGTACTGCAACGCATCGTGCGGGTGCGAGAAGCGATCCTTGACCGGACGGTCGCGGTACCGCTCCCCCGCCACCTTCAGTCGCTCGTAACGGTAGCCGCCGATGAACCCCTTGCGGAGCTGGCGGCAGTTGGGCGACAGAAGGAAGCCTGGTTCGCCGGAGGCCATGCGGTTCAAGAAGAACGCAACAGACTCGCGGCGCGGGATGAAGTCGTTGGTGTCGGCTGGCTCGGAGTAGATGCCGACCTCAAGCAGCTCCTGGAAACAGGTGCGCTCGTCGGTCTGTGCTCTGTTCACCCCAGCCGGGTCGCCCCAAGACTCGAACTTGCAGCCAGCGTACTTGTTCAACAGAAGCGGTTTGACCACCTCGGCTGCGAACTGGCGAATGCCCATGTCCTCGGCGATCAACTCGTCGAGGATGATCAACTGCCCCTTGGCCGTCATCTGGCCAATGATGCAGGCGGGCGTCAGGCCGAAGTCCCAACCGAGGTAGACCGGCAGGTGCCGGTTCACTTCAAGCTCGGACTCCGCGACGTGGATCTTGTCGTTGTACTCGGGGTAGACGGGCTTGCCGTCTGCCGTGGTTCCGTACTGACCGAGGACGAAGATCTTGATCCAGTCGTCGGTCTTGCCGCCGATCATCTTCAGGTAGTACTCGTACCCCTGCGGCAAGTTGAAGATGTTCTCCGCTTCAGGGTTCGGAACGTACTCGACGTTCTCACCTTCCTGAACGCGGATCAGACCTCCGGGTTGGTCGAAGAACTCCCATCCTTCGGGAGTGTCCTCTTCGGCGATCTTGTAGTACCAGTGGTCATCATCTGGCGGGTTCGTATCCAGAATGATGCAAGGATGGACAGGACCGCCACCATGCGACTTCGCAGGGAAGCGACCCACCCGCTGAGTGACCATGTCGAAGACTTCACGAGGCACCTCCGATGCTTCGTTGATCCACGCTCCAGTCAACTCCAGCGACCGGAGCTTGCCGGTCTCGGACGCTTTGTCCAACGCGATGAAGATGACCTCAAGGTCCAGGCCGTTGCCGTCACCGCAGTCTTTGATCTTCAAGGTGCAGGTGATCGGCGCGTCCCACTTGATCGGGGCCAGCTCATCGTTGACCCAGTGCGCCCAGGTCTTGATCGTCGTCGACTTCAGTTCCGGATACGTGTTCCGGATGACTGCCCATCTGGCCTTGCGCCAGCCGTTGTGCGGAGTCTGTTTCAGACTGTGCCGCACGATCTCCATGCAGCACGTCGAAGACTTCCCGGAGCCGACCGGCCCCTTGATGCCGCGAACGAACGCAGAGGAATGATGAAAGGCAGCGGCAACCTTACCCGGTGGCCTGTACTGAATCGTTTCCTGCGCCATCGGGGATGTTCGTGTCGATCAAGAAGGTCACCTGCTTGGCGTCAACTTCGTGCTTGACGGACGCGAGGTTCGGTAGCGTCTTGTCGAGGAGCATCTCCATCGCCTTGATCTGCGCCGGGGTCATCTTGACCTTGGCATCACCCATCGCGAACTTCTGAAGGCGCTCGACCAACTGTGTGGTCTGGATCCGCTCGCGCACAGCTTGGGCGTGTTCCTCGCGGAGCTTCTCTCGGCGAGCTGACATAGCCTCGGCAGTTGTGCGTTTTGTCGTCATGTTTGTGAGGCCCGTGACGTGGGCCAATCGATCGGGTCAGTCCGGAGACACGAGTGAGACCCCCGACTGCGGAGGTTATGACTCACCGACCGCTGGAGCAGACCTCTCCAAACTGCTGCGCAGTGTAACCACGTGATCCGGCAATCCACAAGGCACCTTGTTGGAAATTGCAGTACCGGGAAGGGATCCCTTGTAGCCCCCCACCCTTCACCCGCTTGGCCACAGGGGGGCGCGCATATAACTGGTTCTTGGTTTATGGTTTATGGTTGCTATTGCCAGGGCATAAGGGAGGCTATAGGGGGGGCATTGGGGAGGCTATGGGGGGGCTATAGCAATCTGGAGGGACCAGTGTGTGTTGGTGGGATATAGGTAGAGGCTCAAGCGCCCCCACCCCCGGCCCCGTGGGCAGGCCCACCCCCACCCCCGC
>JBEHCB010000177.1:0-3489 GCA_041192885.1 Actinomycetota bacterium | reverse complement strand
AGCTTGGTGGGCCCGAGGTGTCAGGAGTCGGCTTCGGCCTTGGCGTCGATCGGGTGATGCTGGCCTGTGATGTCGAAGGTTTGGAGCCGTTCGCCCACTCGCGAGTTGATGTATTTGCCGTCGGGCTCAGCGAAGCAGCACGCACAGTCCTTGCCGGGTTCGTGGTGCGACTGCGGGCACAGGGCATCCGCGCCGACATGGCTTTCGGCGACCGCGGCCTCAAGGGAGCTATGCGTGCCGCCGATCGGTCCGGAGCTGCCTTCGCGTTGGTCGCCGGAGATCGAGATTTGGATGCGGGCGAGGTGCAGGTGAAAGATTTGGCGGCAGGGACGCAAGTGCCGGTCGCATTCGACGATGTGCTGCAGCATGTTGCTGCGGCAGTAATGGAAGGGAACAAACAACCGTGATCCGCACACACGATGCCGGCTCGCTTCGAGCCACCGACATCGGCACTGTCGTCACACTTGCCGGCTGGATTGCGCGCCGCCGAGATCACGGTGGAGTGGCTTTCCTTGATTTGCGCGAGCGCTCGGGTGTGGTTCAAGTTGTCGTGCGCGACCCGGAAGTCGCAGGTGACCTGCGCAATGAGTTCTGCATCAAGGTGGTCGGCACAGTCGCTCGCCGACCTGACGGCAATGAGAACGCGGATCTGCCAACTGGCGAGATCGAGGTCATCATCGACGAGCTGCAGGTGTTGAGCCAATCGGCGCCGTTGCCCTTCCCGATCGACGAGCACGTCAATGTCAGCGAAGAAGCGCGCCTGCGGCACCGCTACCTGGATCTTCGCCGGCCCGCGCCTGCGAAGGCCCTGCAGGTGCGCAGCGACATGAACCGGATTGCGCGCGATGTGCTGTTCGAGCGCAACTTCCTGGAGATCGAAACCCCGACCTTAACTCGCTCGACGCCTGAAGGTGCGCGTGACTTCTTGGTGCCGGTTCGCCTGCAACCAGGCCACTGGTACGCGCTGCCGCAGTCGCCGCAGTTGTTCAAGCAGTTGTTGATGGTGGCAGGGATGGAGCGTTACTTCCAGATCGCCCGCTGCTATCGGGATGAAGATTTCCGCAAAGACCGCCAACCTGAATTCACGCAGTTGGACATCGAGATGTCCTTCGTCGAGCAAGAGGATGTCATCAACATCGGCGAAGCCGTCGTTCGAGCGTTGTGGAAGGGCGTCCTGGGTGTCGAGGTCGGCGACATCCCGCGCATCACTTGGTCTGATGCGATGGCTCGTTACGGCTCGGACAAGCCAGACCTTCGCTTCGGCTTGGAGTTGGTGGATCTCACTGCCTATTTCAAGGACACGCCGTTCCGCGTGTTCCAGTCTGAGTATGTGGGTGCGGTCGTGATGCCCGGCGGCGCTGACCAGCCGCGCCGCGCGTTCGACGCCTGGCAGGAATGGGCCAAGCAGCGGGGCGCCAAGGGTCTGGCGTATGTCACATTCGACGCCGATGGCTTGGGCGGTCCCGTGGCCAAGAACCTCAGTGACGCCGAACGCGATGGTCTGATGGCAGCAGTGGGCGCCAAGCCCGGCGATTGCGTGTTCTTTGCCGCTGGCAAGCGGATGGACGCATTGGGGCTGCTAGGCGCCGCGCGCCTGGAGATAGGCGAGCGTTGCGGATTGATCGATCCGGCGCAGTGGTCGTTCCTGTGGGTCATCGATGCGCCGATGTTCGAAGCCACTGAGGAAGACGATGGTTCTGCGGGTTGGACCGCGGTTCACCACCCGTTCACTTCGCCTAACACCGACTGGGTGGATCGTTTCGAGGAAGCACCCGACCAGGCACTGGCCTGGGCATACGACATCGTGTGCAACGGAAACGAGATTGGTGGCGGATCAATCCGTATCCACCGAGGGGATGTTCAACAGCGAGTGTTCACCCTGCTCGGGCTGTCGCAGGAGGAGGCGCAAGAGAAGTTCGGCTTTCTGCTGGAGGCGTTCAAGTACGGCCCGCCGCCGCACGGCGGCATCGCCTTCGGTTGGGACCGAGTCTGCATGCTGCTCACTGGCTCGCCGAGCTTGCGCGATGTCATCGCATTCCCGAAGACCGGTGCTGGTTTCGACCCGTTGACTTCGGCGCCGACGCCGATCACGGCTCAGCAGCGCTTGGAAGCCGGGATCGATGCGGACCCTTATGCCACTGAAGAGGAAACTTCGGCTACTAACTGAACCCCCGGCCGATAGGCCAGGTGCTCAAAAGTTGGTGCGTCGAGAATCGCATAGTCGGCTCGACTGCCCACGCCCAGTTGGCCGATGTCCTCGCGTCGAAGGGCGCGGGCGCCGCCGCGAGTCGCCGACCACAGCGCCTCTGCGGGCGTCATTGCCATCTGTGTGACGGCCAGCGCGATGACGAACGGCATCGAACTGGTGAACGACGAACCCGGGTTGCAGTTGCTTGCCAGCGCGACAGTGGCGCCGGCTTCGATCAGCGTGCGAGCTGGCGGGTAGGGGTTGCGAGTGCTGAATTCTGTGGCAGGCAACAAGGTTGCGACCGTGGCTGTGGATGCCAGGGCATCGATGTCAGCCGTATCCAGGTGGGTGCAATGGTCGGCGCTGGCGGCATCTAGCTCGCATGCCAACCGCACTGCGCCGCTGTGCCCAAGTTGATTGGCGTGAATACGAAGGCCGAGCCCGGCAACTGCTCCAGCTCTGAGAATCTGCTCGCTCTGCTCCAAGGTGAAAGCCCCGGTTTCGCAAAAGACATCGATCCAGCGGGCTAACGGCGCGCAAGCGTCAAGCATCGGACCGCACACGAGGTTCACGTAATCGTCGCTGGTGATGCCGGCAGGAACCACATGTGCGCCCAGGAATGTGACTTCGTCGGTGAACTCGCCGGCGACATGCAGCAATCGCGTTTCGTCTGCGGTGCTGAGCCCGTAGCCGCTCTTGATCTCGACTGTGGTGGTGCCGGATGCCCGCGCTTGGGCCAGCAGCGCTGCAGTGTGCTGATGCAAATACCCATCGCCCGCTGCTCGTGTGGCATCGACGGTGGTGTTGATGCCGCCGGCGGCGTAGGCAGTGCCGGCCATCCGCGCTGTGAACTCGGCGCTTCGGTCACCTGCGAACACCATGTGCGTGTGGCTGTCGACGAAGCCCGGGATGACGCATCGTCCCGCGGCGTCGACCATGTCATCGCAGGCGGGCGCATCCGCATTCGCGCACACCTGCACAACTCGGCCGGCATCCAGCACCAGTGCCGCGTCGGTGAGGATGCCTAACGGCGATCCGTCGCCCAGGGATGGGTCGTTTGTCACCAATTGGCCGATGTTGGCGACAAGAGTTGCGGTCATGTCAGCGGACAACCGCGACTGGTTGAGGCCATCGCTCGCATGGCTTCGTGAACGATGGCGCCGCTTGCGACGATCTCCGCGGCCGCAGCCATCTCAGGTGCCAGGAAGCGGTCGGCGCCGACTCCATCGACGCTGCGACGGACCAGCGAAACCACGGCTGCTGAGACGGGGGATGGAGTCAGCGGCTTGCGCATGTCGATG
>JBEHCB010000176.1:0-2507 GCA_041192885.1 Actinomycetota bacterium | reverse complement strand
ACTTGCGCGTAACCCAGCGCCTGGCGGGCGGTGATGCCATCGCGCAAGCCTTGATGCACGAGTTCACGAACCTCCTCGACGAGGCCGTTCTCCCACATGCGATCCACCCGAGCGTCGATGCGGTCATCAAGAGCGTGGCGATCCATCTGCAAACCGATGTGCACCACCGGGATCACCGTCGTCGGCGCTGGCAGCGAGGCGGTGAACGGTTTGCCGGTCAGCTCGATCACTTCCAGCGCCCGGATGATGCGCCGGATATTGGTCGGCAGGATGGCAGCAGCGGCAACAGGATCGGCCGCGCGAAGGCGCTCGAACATCACCTCCGTGCCCAGCTCGTCGGCTTGCTGCTGCAGCCGCTCGCGAATCTGCTCATCGGTGCCGGGGAATGCAAGATCATCGAAGATTGCGCGCACATACAAACCCGAGCCGCCGACGACGATTACCAGTTTGCCGCGAGCTTGGATCTCGGCGATCGCGGTTCGCGCTTGCTGCTGATAGTCGGCGACATTCGCAGGTTGCGTGACCTCCCACAAGTCCAGCAGGTGATGAGCGACACCTCGTCGTTCTTCCAGTGGCAGCTTGGCAGTTCCGATGTCCATGCCGCGGTAGACCTGCATGGAATCGGCATTGACGATTTCACCGCCCAGTCGAAGTGCCACTTCGATAGCGAGATCGGATTTTCCGGTGGCGGTGCTGCCGACGATGGCAAGCACTGGCATGTCAGAACGATCGCCGTGCTCGTGCGAGCGCGCAGCGGAGTTCACTGGCTGCACCTCATGGCTGCGCTGGCAAGTCCGGCATCCCCAAACCGATGCGCTTCACCGGCGCAGACACTTGCGGCGCCGGTGACGACGCCGCCACCCGGCGGATGCCAACCACTCGATCAGCGATGAGGTTGAACGGCGCTGCATGGGTGACCTCGACGGTGAGGAAGTCACCGGCTTCGACCGAGCCTGCGCCTGTGTCTGCGATGGCTTCTTCGACACCGCCGACATGGACCAAGCGGTTGTCGGGTGCCCGCCCAGACAAACGGCCGGTGCGATCGTCCTTGCGCCCATCCCCGCTGGAGATCAGCACTTCAACCTCTCGGCCGACGAGTGCCCGGTTCTCAGCCCACGCAACCTCTTCTACGACGGCGGCGAGCCGTTGGTAACGCTCCGCAACAACCTCCGGCTCGACCTGATCCGGGTAGTCCGCAGCCGGCGTGCCTGGGCGTTTTGAATATTGGAAAGTGAAGGCGCTCGCAAACCGCGCCTGGCGGACCATGTCGACTGTTGCGTCGAAGTCCTCGTCCGTCTCGCCTGGGAAACCGACGATGATGTCGGTGGTGATTGCCGCCTCCGGCATCGCCTTGCGCACGCGATCGATGATTCCGAGGTACTTATCCCGGCGGTACGACCGGCGCATGCGCTTGAGCACCTCATCTGAACCCGACTGCAGCGGCATGTGCAGGTGGGGCATGACATTCGCAGTTTCAGCCATCGCCGCGATTACATCATCAGTGAAGTCGCGTGGATGCGGGCTGGTGAATCGCACCCGCTCCAGCCCGTCGACTTCCCCGCACGCGCGCAGCAGATCCGCGAACGCGGTTCGCGATCCGAACTCGACTCCGTACGCGTTGACGTTCTGCCCGAGCAAGGTCACTTCGATGACGCCATCGGCGACTAGGGATTTGATTTCGCTCAGAATTTCACCTGGACGCCGGTCACGCTCCCGACCGCGAAGACTGGGAACGATGCAGAAGGTGCATGTGTTGTTGCACCCGACACTGATGGCGACCCACGCTGAAATCGCCGAATCTCTTCGCGCCGGCACCGCCGAAGGGAAAACCTGCAGACTGTCCGCGAACTCCGCCTGGGCTTCTTCCAACAACCGTGCGCGTTCCAACAGAACAGGCAGGCGGTCGATGTTGTGCGTTCCGAACACCACGTCGACCCATGGCGCGCGATCAATCACACCTGCCTGGTCCTTTTGAGCCAAGCAGCCACCGACGGCGATCTGCGTGCCTGGCCGTTCGCGCTTCAGAGAAGCCAGGGCACCCAGGGTGCCGTAAAGCTTCTTGTCTGCGTTCTCACGAACAGCGCATGTGTTCAGGACGATGACATCTGCAACGGCGTCAGAAGGCGCCTCCACTAATCCGGAGTCGACTAACAGACCGGCCAGGCGCTGCGAGTCGTGGACATTCATTTGACAGCCGTGGGTCCGCACCTCGAAAGTGCGAGGCTCCTGCACGGCGCCTGCCACGGTTGCGTTATTCATAGTGACCGCGAGTTTACGACGGCGCTAATTCACGACGGTCAACGTCTGGGCCGCGCCATCGCCGATCGAGTTGTAAGCCCAGACCTTGACGACGCGGGTGACACCGGGTGCTTTGGCAAGCACAAACGGCGACTTGGATACCGCTGATGCCTGAGTCCAAGTGATGCCGCCATCGGAACTGACGCTCACCCGGTAGCCCTTGATGATGCTGCCGCCGGTGTCCGCCGGGGCGAGCCAGCTGACGTTCC
>JBEHCB010000175.1:0-2828 GCA_041192885.1 Actinomycetota bacterium | reverse complement strand
CCGGCGGCGCTGAAGAGCGTAGCCGGGACAGCAGAGCGGCCGACCCGATGAAAGTCGCGATGTCGATCGCATAGACAACATGCGCGCCGAACCTCGATGCCACGATGCCGCCGATCGCCGTGCCGACGATCATGCCGAACTGCCAGCGCATCGATTGCCAGGTGCTGGCTGCCGTCATGTCATCATGGCGAACCACTCGCGGCACGAGTGCATCCAAGCTGGGTCGCTGCAAGCCGTCGCAGCAGGTGAACAACAGCGCCACGACATAGATGACCCAGAGCTGCGGATTCGGGGTGAGTGCATTGATCAACAAGATGGTGGCGCAGATGCCTGCGCCGATCTCGGCGCCGAGCACCATCTTCCTGCGGTCGACCGCGTCTGCCAGTGCGCCGCCCCACAAACCCATCACCACCAACGGCACCAACTCACCGATGCCGAGGATGCCCACGGCGACATATGAGCCGGTGAGTTGCTTCACCTGGAACGGCAGGGCGACGAAAGTCATCATCGACCCGAAGTAGGTGATCAAGCCGCTGGAGAAAATCAGGCGGAAATCCCGCGAGTTGTGCAGCGGAGCAGTGCTGGGGAAGATTTTCATCACGCGCAGTCAAACACACCAGGTTGCGGCGCCAAGGCGCGCCTGCGTCGGCTCTACTTGTATGACTGCTCGGTGCTTGGGTAGCGAAGGTTCACGACATCGTCGCACCAGGTGCTCACCGCGGATGCGATGATGTCCCCGACCTGCGCATAAGGCTTGACAAACTTCGGCGTTGCGCCGGGTGTGAGTCCGACCAGGTCCTGCCACACCAGAACTTGGGCATCGGTGTTGACCCCGGCGCCGATGCCGATGGTCGGAATCGTCAGCGCGGCTGTGATCTTCGCAGCCAAGTCGGCAGGGATCACCTCGAGGACGACTGAGAACGCGCCTGCGTCCTGCAGTGCCAGCGCGTCGTCGATGATTCGTTGTGCGTCATCGCCGCGACCTTGGACTTTGTAGCCGCCGAGGGCATGAACGGACTGTGGCGTGAGCCCAACATGCGCCATCACCGGGATGCCTGCTTCCACCAATGCGCGAACCTGCGGCACAACCCGTTGCCCGCCTTCGAGCTTCACAGCGTGAGCGCCGCCCTCTTTGATGAAGCGGCCGGCGGTGTGAATCGCCGTCGAAACAGAGCTCTGGTACGAGCCGAATGGCAAGTCTGCGACGACCATCGCTTGGCTGCTGCCGCGGACAACTGCGCGGACGAGCGGCAGCAGGTCGTCGACTGTCACCGGGATGGTTGTGTCGTATCCGTAGACGACGGTGGCCGCAGAGTCGCCCACCAACAACACCGGCACCCCGAGGGAGTCGAACAGCCGCGCGGTGATGGCGTCGTACGAGGTGAGCATCGGCCAGTGCTGGCCGTGGACTTTGGCTTCCAACAG
The DNA here is from genome assembly GCA_041192885.1 of Actinomycetota bacterium. Classification (GTDB taxonomy): domain Bacteria; phylum Actinomycetota; class Actinomycetes; order S36-B12; family UBA5976; genus RFTO01. Next base: position 1,403 of record JBEHCB010000175.1, on the reverse strand, counting down.
ATCGCGGAATGTCACGCGCCGTCCGAGCTGGGCGCCATACAGCGCAGTCTCGTGAACGGGGGATGTGCTCGTACGGGAATCGAGCGTAGACATGATTGCTCTCCTTGCCTCGGCGCCGCGGGAGCGGTCGTCGTGCGTGGGAGAAGTGTTGCACGGGGGGACAGGGGCGTCGAGTTTCGCGTCCTGTGGCGTAGCCAGGCGTAAGTCAGCCGCGCGGGCGACTGGTGATGGGTAGGCGCCGATCGCGACCGAACGCAAGCTTGCTGACCTTTGGTCCGGGCGGATACTGCCGCCGCTTCCACTCGGCGGCGTCGACCATCCGCACTACCCGCTGAACCAGATCCTGCGCGAAGCCGCGGGCGACGAGCTGATCCGCGGCGATGTCTTCCTCTATATATGCGGTGAGCACCGCGTCCAGGATGTCGTATTGCGGCAGGCTGTCGGTGTCGCGTTGGTCGGGGCGGAGCTCGGCACTGGGCTCCTTGTCGATGGATGACTGAGGGATCGGCGGAGTCTGGCCGCGGCTGGCGGCCAGGGCATTGCGCCATCGGGCAAGCGCCCAAACATCGACCTTGAACACATCTTTGATCGGCGCATATGCACCTACGGTGTCGCCGTACACAGTCGAATACCCGCAGGCGAGTTCGCTCTTGTTCCCAGTGGCTAGCACCAGGTGCCCTTCGCTGTTGCTGACCGCCATAAGCGTGGTGCCGCGGACTCTCGCTTGGACATTCTCTGCAGCCAACCCCGCCAGAAGAAGTCGCTGCGTGAATTCCGCGATCATCGGCTCCACATCGACGGCGCGCAGGTGCAGCCCAGTCCGCGATGCCAGGTCGGTGGCATCGTCTCGGGAGTGCTGCGAGGAGTACTTGCTTGGCATCGACACGGCGTGCACATTTCCTGGCCCGAGTGCATCACACGCCAGCGCGGCGACGACGGCGGAATCGATCCCGCCGGACAAGCCGAGAGCGACCGAACTCATGCCGTTCTTGTGCACGTAATCGCGGATGCCGACGACGATGGCGCTCCACACTTGCTCCAGGTCGTCCGCCGCCGCAGCGATATCGCCGGCCAAGCTTTCATCCAGCGTGGTCACTTGCTCGACGAACTGCGGCAGCCTCGCTACGACCGCACCGTCGGCGTTGACGACGAACGAGCCGCCATCGAACACCAATTCGTCTTGGCCGCCGACGCTGTTCACATACACGATCGGGCAGTCCGCTTCTCGTGCGCGCTGAGACAGCAACGCAGTCCGAGCATCGTCCTTGTCTCGCTCAAACGGCGACGCATTCGGCACCACCAAGATGTCAATGCCCGCAGCGCGGTATTCGCGCATCAGCGACTCGCCTTGCCACAAGTCCTCGCAGATGGCGATGCCGACGCGTGCGCCTTGAATCTCTAGA
>JBEHCB010000174.1:0-3044 GCA_041192885.1 Actinomycetota bacterium | reverse complement strand
CAGTTGTGTTGACACTCTGCCCACCCGGTCCGGACGAGCGGTACACATCAACGCGCACATCCTCTGGCGCGATGTGCACATCGACTTCCTCGGCTTCAGGGAGGACGATCACGCCGGCGGCCGATGTGTGGATCCGCCCCTGCGATTCAGTGACGGGTACCCGTTGAACTCGATGCACTCCGCCCTCGAACTTTAAACGCGCATAAGGCGCATCGTCAGGATCGCCAGCGCCCCGGGCTTTCACCGACAAGGTAGCGCTCTTGATGCCGCCGAGGTCGCTGTCTTCGCGATCGATCAACTGCACGCCCCAGCCGCGGCGCTCGGCATAACGCACGTACATGCGCATCAGATCGCCGGCGAACAGCGCGGATTCTTGGCCGCCTTCGCCGGCTTTGATCTCCATGATCACGTCGTTGCCGTCCAGCGGGTCGCGCGGCACCAACAGCGTTCTCAGACGCTGCTCGACATCCTCGCGTTCACGCATAGCTGCCTCGGCATCCGCGCGGAAAGAAGAATCCTCGCTTGCCAGTTCCATCGCGGCGGCGGCATCACTACCCAACTGCTGCCACCGCTCGTAAGCAGCGACGATCGGGCGCAAGTGGGCGTGGCGACGGGCCAACTTTCGAGCGGCCTCTGGATTGGAGTGAACCCCGGGTTGGGCAAGCTGCGATTCGATGTCGAGGAACTCGGCGACGAGTTCGGCGCAACTGTCAAACACTGGTCACTGTCCAATCGCAGTAGCGGACGACATGAGCGTCGCAAATGCGGCATTCGCTGTCAGAAATACCGCAACGATGCATCACTCGCGAACTGCAAGCTGTGCCCTTGACTGCGCCTGGAGATCGCAGCGACGATCAGGGCTTCTTGCCGAAACGCTTCTCGAACTTGGCGACGCGGCCGCCGGTGTCGAGAATCTTCTGCTTACCGGTGTAGAACGGGTGGCAGTTGGAGCAAACCTCGGCGTGGATCACGCCGCTGGCAGCAGTGCTGCGGGTGGTGAATGTGTTGCCGCAGGTGCAACTGACCTGGGTCTCCACATAAGTCGGGTGGATGTCATTCTTCACGATGGTCTCCTTCACGCCCCGGGTCGTGCGCGGTCGCGGTGGCGACACTGCTGGAAAGTCACGTGAACCGGGAAGCAGGGGAAAGGGTACGCGCAGGCCCGTTTGCCGCGGTCACCCGGTGCCCTCAACCGTGAATCCACGGTTTCACGCGCCAAGTTCAGCCGCGCAGCGACTAATTTCGAGCCGGGATTGCAGTTTCGCGGTCGGCGCTGGCTGCCTCCGTCGCCGGCGGAGCCCCCATGATCAGGGTAAGCGCGCGCGGAACGCATTCCACGACTGCCGGGCAGGCGCCCATGACTTCGCCATCGGCCCAAGCAGTCATGCCGGGGACATTGATGGTGAGTTGACGCGCATGCCCGTGGGTCACAGCGGGATTGCCGAGGTGGGTTCCCTTCAGCACCTTGCCCAGCAGTGCGATGACTTTCATCCGGCCAATGCCTGCGACATGAGTCCACGACAGCAGTCCGTCACGGACGTCTGCGTGCGGGCACATGTGGAATCCGCCGCCATAGCGAGTGATCAACCCGGCAGCGAACAGCAAGCCTGGCTTCTTCTGCATCTGGCCGTCCACTTCAACTGTGTATTCATAAGGAGCCAAGCCCGGCAACTCGCGAAGCACGCTGGTCAGATAGCGGGCATTGCCCTTCGGAAATCTCATCTTGTTCGCGCGCTCGTTCACCACTGTGTCGAATCCGCACGCGAGAATCGTCAAGAACCAGCGGCTGACGCCGTCGCTGGTGGTGACACGGCCAACATCGATTACTTCACGCGACGGCGGGTGAGAGAGGCCGCGCATGATGGATTCGATGTGCTCGTCGACCTCGCCTTTGACGATGCCGAGGTAATGCGCGACGTCGTTTCCGGTGCCCATCGGCACGATCGCCAATGGCGTGCTGGTACCAGCCACCCGCTGCAAGCAGAGGTGCACGGTGCCGTCACCACCGATGGAGACAACAGCGTCATGTTCGTCAGCCATGGCCTCCGCCAGCGCAAGCGATGCAGCAGCAGCGGAATCGCCGCCGATCATCACCAATTCACAACCGCGACTGCGCAAACCCGCTAGCAGCGCATCGCGCATATCCGCGTGCCGACCTCGGGCCGAGCGGTCGTTGTTCACCACCAGCAGCCGCCATTGGTGGCGCTGCTGCGGAATTACCTCCGCGTCAGTCATGACGGCAGTATGGCAGGCAAAGGTCAGTAATCCTCGTCGCTGTTGGTGGGCAGCGGCGCACTCGGAGCATTCTTTTGAACCTGGATGAGGAACTCGAGGTTGGTCTTGGTCTCCCGCAGTTTCGACAGGAGCAACTCGAGTGCTTGCTGCTGGTCCAGGGCATGCAGCACGCGGCGGAGCTTCCACACCACCTGCAGCTCATCGGCACCCATGAGGATTTCCTCTTTGCGGGTGCCATACGCGTCAACATCAACAGCCGGGAAGATGCGCTTGTCCGCGAGGCGTCGGTCGAGCTTCAGCTCCATGTTGCCGGTGCCCTTGAACTCCTCGAAGATCACCTCGTCCATGCGCGAGCCGGTTTCGACGAGCGCGGTCGCCAGAATCGTAAGGCTGCCGCCGTTCTCAATGTTGCGAGCTGCGCCGAAGAATTTCTTCGGCGGATACAACGCCGCAGAGTCAACACCGCCGGACAGGATTCGACCCGAGGCCGGAGCTGCCAGGTTGTATGCGCGGCCCAGACGAGTCATCGAGTCGAGCAACACCACAACATCGTGCCCCAACTCGACCAAGCGCTTCGCGCGCTCGATTGCGAGTTCGGCGATCGTCGTGTGATCTTCGGCCGGCCGGTCGAACGTCGACGCGATGACCTCGCCCTTGACCGAACGCTGCATGTCGGTGACTTCTTCGGGGCGCTCGTCGACGAGCACGACCATCAGGTGACATTCAGGGTTGTTCGTGGTGATTGCGTTGGCGATCGCCTGCAGGACCATCGTCTTACCCGCCTTTGGCGGCGACACGATCAAACCACG
>JBEHCB010000173.1:0-4280 GCA_041192885.1 Actinomycetota bacterium | reverse complement strand
GCCATGACAACGATGTCGCGCAATCTCTCCAACAGATCGCCCGCAAAGCGGCGCGGTTCAATCCCGCCATCAATGATTGAGTCGACGGCGGTGAACATGGCCGCGCCATCGCGAGTGATCAGGGCGTCGACAACATTGTCCAACAAGCGGCGATCGGTCACACCCAATTGCGCTACGACTTCGGCTTCAACCAAACCCTGCGGACCGGCCCCGCTGGCCACTTGGCCGAGGATGCTGAGTGCATCGCGCGCGCTTCCTGCGCCTGCTCGTGCGATGGCTGTCAGCGAACCCTCATCATGAGCAATCCCCTCCTGCTCGCACACCGATGCCAGAAGCTTGGCGAGGGTGCGAACCGGGATGAGGCGGAACGGATAGTGGTGGGTTCGGGAGCGGATCGTGCCGATGATCTTGTCGGGTTCAGTGGTCGCGAAGATGAATTTCAGATGCGGCGGCGGCTCTTCAATGAGCTTGAGCAAAGCATTCGCAGCGGCATTGGACAGTTGGTGCGCCTCATCGATGATGTACACGCGAAACCGCGAGCTCACCGGCGCGTACATTGCGCGCTCTCGCAAGTCGCGAGCCTCGTCCACTCCACCGTGGGTGGCGGCGTCGAGCTCGACTACATCCACCGAGCCGGGACCATTCGGCGCAAGCGCAACGCACGAGTCGCAAGTTCCGCACGGGGTCGAAGTCGGGCCCTGCTCGCAATTCAGGCAGCGGGCCAAGATGCGCGCAGAGGATGTCTTTCCGCAGCCGCGTGGGCCCGTGAACAGGTAGGCGTGGTGGGCTTTGCCCGCATCCACCGCTCGCGCTAACGGCACCGTCACATGCTCTTGGCCCATGACCTCGGCCAAGGTGCCAGGGCGATAGGTGCGGTAGAGGGCGAGCGCCACATCACTGCGTCGCACGGGCTGCTCGCTCATGCGGGAAGTTTAGTGAGAAACATGAAAAGGCCCCTCACACACCCGACAGAGCGCGGGGACCCTTGCTTCCTTCCGGACCTGGGGGAGTGACCGCGATGACGCCGCGTGAGGGGTTAGTGGAAGCGTAACCGTTGCATACGCGCGGGATATACCTGCCTTAACAGTGCACAGCAGCGGCTGGGTAATCTTCGCGGCGGAGGTTTCGCCTAGTGGCCTAGGGCGCACGCTTGGAAAGCGTGTTGGGGGCAACCCCTCAGGGGTTCAAATCCCCTAACCTCCGCCAGTCAAGTAAGTCGAATCGCCGCAGTCGCTTGATGTGACTGCGGCGATCGTCATTTAAGCCCGGCTCTTGCCGTCAAGTTCGACGAGCAACTGCCAGTGCTTGGCATCGCCGTTGGTTTGGGACGCCAACATGCAGAATGTCTCGGCGATGATGCCCGGATCCAATGCGCCGCCGGCTTTGATGCTGCCGTTCACCATCACCATGCCCACATGGATGCCCTTGTCCCGCCAGGCCTTGTCTAACGCCAGTGCGAGGTTGCGCAATGCGGCTTTCTGCAAGCCGAGCGCGGTGCTTGCATTCATCGGGGTATCGGCAGTGCCGCCACCGGTGTAAAGCAATGTGCCGATACCGGCATCCAGCATCGCTGGCGCCACGCATTGAGCCATCACCAAACCAGCGACCGTGCCTGACATCAGCCCATGTGCGACGGCATCCGCGCTTACATCCAGTGGACTACCAGGAATCCACTCACTCACATTGAAATGAGCGATTGTCGGCGCACCCATCTGCTGCGTCACCGAAGTGATCGCGGCTAATAGCGACGCAGGATCGGCCGCATCCGCGCTGGACCACACTGGCTTTGGCGCGAACGGAGATTGCTTGTGAATGGCATCCGCCAAGTCACGCAGTCGCTCTTCAGTCCGGCCAATGAGTGCGACATGCGCGCCTTGAGCGGCCATGCGCACCGCGGTTTCGAATGAAACTCCGGGGCCAGCACCGACGACGAGGTAACGCTCGTCGCTCACTGACTCACCGATGCCATCTCAGCCTTGACCGCAGCAACGAATGCATCGATGTCCGCTTCCTCGGTGTCCCAGGAAGCCATCCAGCGGACCTCGCCGGTCACCTCGTTCCAGGTGTAGAAACGGAAACGCTGCTGCAGCCGCGCGGTGACATCGGCAGGCAATACTGCGAACACGGCATTGGCATCAACTTTTCGGCTGATCTGCAGGCCGGGGATGTCGCGAACGCCCTCAGCGAGGCGAGCAGCCATCGCATTGGCATGCAGAGCGTTGCGCTTCCACAAGTCGCCGTCGAACAACGCGAGCATCTGTGCGGACACGAAACGCATCTTGCTGGACAGTTGCATCGCGCCCTTGCGAAGGAACTCCATGCCGCTCACTGCGGACGGGTTTAACACCACAATCGCCTCTGCACCAACCGCACCGATCTTGGTGCCACCCATGCTGAGCACATCGACACCGGCATCGGTGGTGAAGGTGCGGAAATCGCAGCCAAGAGCTGCGGCGGCGTTAGACAATCGCGCCCCGTCCATGTGCACGCGCATGCCCTTGGCGTGAGCGTGCTCGGAAACGGCTGCGACCTCGGCGGCGGAATACACAGTTCCCAACTCGGTGGAGTTGGTGATTGTCACAACGGCAGGTTGTGCTCTGTGCTGGTCGCCGAAACCCCAGGCCTGACGGTCGATCAACTCAGGCGTGAGTTTGCCGTCTTCGGTGTCGACCAAGTGCAACTTGAATCCACCAGTGCGCTCAGGTGCGCCGCCTTCATCGGCCTGCACATGAGCTGAAGTCGCGCAGACCACTGCTTCCCAACGCTGCAGCATCGATTGCAGTGCGACGACATTTGCGCCGGTGCCGTTGAACACCGGAAACACATCCGCTTGGGATCCGAAGAGATCCTTGATCACATCACGCAAACGGCTGGTGAAAACGTCCTCGCCGTAAGCAACCTGGTGGCCGCCATTGGCGTCGACCATCGCTTGCAACACATCCGGGTGCCCGCCCGCGTAGTTATCCGATGCGAATCCGCGCCAGGTCACATCGTGAAGAGTGCCGTTCATGCTGCGATCCCCCGAGCTGATTCGATAACGGGTGCCAGTTTCTTCCGCAGAGCGTCGTAGAAGACATTCAAGGGGAACTCATCATCGAGCACCGCGTCAACTAAGACCTTGGGCTGTGCGGCCAAATCGATTGACCGCGGGGCCCATGCAGATCCCGGGTGCGGCGGCACCAAGCCTGCGACGAAGTCGTATGTCGCAAGCCAGTGTCCAACGCGGCTGCGCTCGATTCCCTCGCGGTACAGCTCGTTGACTTGCTGCGCGAGTTGACCGATTCGCTCATCCAGCACATCCCAATCGATGATCAGGGTGTTGTTGGTCCAGTTCAGGGCGCCGGTCTTGTGCAGGTGCGCAAAAACGATCTGCCCGCCGAGGCCGTCGTAGTTGCGCTTGCGCGGTCCGGTGATCGGGAATCGATAAAGCCGATCGAACAGGATCGTGTATTTCACCATCGCGGCATGCGGAATACCGGCGCGCTCGAATGCGGTCATCTCAACGAAGGTGTTGAGGTCGCAACGCAACTCTTCAAGCGCGTAAAGCCAGTAAGGCATCCGCTGCTTGATCATGAATGGGTCGAAGGGCAGGTCCCCGCGCATGTGGGTGCGGTCGTGGACCAAATCCCACAGCACGAATGTCTCGTGGGCCAGTCGCTGGTCGTTGACGAGAAGTTCCGCATCTGCCGGCAGGTCGAGTTTCAAGATCTCGCTGGCTTGCTTCGTCACCATCCGGAACCGAGCCGCTTCGCGGTCTTGGAAGATCGCTCCCCAGGTGAACTGCGGGGTCGAGCTGGTCGCCACAGTCTCCGGGAACAAGGTCGCACAGTGAGTGTCGTAACCCGCAGTAAAGTCCACGAACGACAGTGACACGAAGCCGTCGTTCTTGTAGCCGCCTGCTTCGATCTCGGAAATCCAGTTTGGCCAGCAGGTCTTGACCCACACTGCTTCGAACACACGATCGGGATTGCCGTTCTGCGTGTACATCGGGAAGACGACAAGGTGCTCGAGACCATCGATGCGCTGAGTCTCGGGGTGGAAGTGCATCAGCGAGTTCAAGAAATCCGGCACGACAAATCCGCCAGCCAACCACGCACGCAGGTCCACGATCACCTCCCGCATGTAATCCGCGTCATGCGGGAACAGCGGCGAGAGTTCCTTGATTGCTGCGACCATCCGCTCGACGAGTGCCGTCAGCTCGACTGGGCTGTGCACACTGGTGTCAACGGAACCGTCGGCATTCTGCTTAACGCGAAGCTCGGACACAGCGGCCTTCAGCT
>JBEHCB010000172.1:0-5932 GCA_041192885.1 Actinomycetota bacterium | reverse complement strand
GATGCGCTGTGCCGTGCGCTGTGCACCGATCCCACGTTAGCCGCGTAAAATTCCCACGTGGACACATCACATTCCTCAGTGCCTACTGGAGCTTTCCAGCTTGGGCCGAGTGTGTCGACTCCGCTAGCTATGGACGTTCGTGTGGGTCTTCGAGCGGACGTTGCTGTCTATTCCCTCCAATCGCGAGCGCTGTCAGCGCCAGGTCAGCGCTATGCGTTTGGCGTGCTAGTTGTGCCCACAGCGGCTGGATGGCGATTGCCATTCGCTCGACTTCGGGCGCACGAACCAGTAGCGGTCGCCGCGGCCCGTGCAGCAGATAATGCGTGCGGACTGTTGAATTTGACGTTTGCTCAGGTCTCTGCAGCTGAAGCCGACGGGGATGATGTCGGCCGTGTGTTTTCCATCGGTCATTTCTGCGGAATCAGCGCTGCGGACGCCGAGTCCGTCCTGATTCGAGGTACTGCCAGCCTGGCCACGTTCGACGGCGGCATCGGATCTGCTCAACCCGCGCTCAAGGTCAATGGCGCGGAGATTGAACTGCCGAAGGGACAGGTAGAACTCCTAAACGCTGCATCTGAGTTACTGCGATCTCGCTACATCAGCGAACCCGATGTGCTGGGGCTGCTGCCGGACTTGTTCACTCTGGCAGACCTCAAGGATGCTCACGACGCAGTTATCGGTGGGGATGTCTTTTCGGCGGATGCTTTTCGCAGGGTTATGGAACCTCAACTGCTGATCGTCGGCGAGCGCAGGACGGGTTCGGTTGGCCGGCCCGCGAAGGTGTATCGGCGACTGGGAGTAGTGCCGACTCGCCCGATCACCTCGCCTGTCGAGGGCAAAGAGGACACCACGCCGGCAGGCCTGAGCAGCAACATCAGCGACAACGCTGCGAGCGCAGCAGATGCCCGAGTCATCCCTCAGTCGAAGCAGTCCGTCAGCAAGTCAGCGGCGGTCGTTTCCACTTCCGCGGCCTATGTAGAAGTGCAGATGCGCAACGGGGTGCAACGTCGCTGGCTCGACCAGTTGCTTTCCTACGCGTCGGCTTCGCTGACAGTCACGGAAGATCCTCAAGAGTCGTCAATGTTTCGTTTCACTGCGGCACCTGATCGCACCCACGAGCGAGCCATCGAGCAAGTGCTGGCTCTGGTGGACAAATGTCACGAGAGTTTTCCGCAGTCATTCGTTGACATCCATGCGCGCCGCGGGACACATAGGCAGCGCCGTGCTGATCTTCGGACGACCAATCTCTACCTTCCTTACGTTCAAGGTCTGCGGCAGCGGCTGAACGAGATTCATGACCTTGGCTCCGTAGCCCGGGTTTTGATCGATATCGCGTGCGCGTCACCAGATCAACTGTTGCGCTTCAACGTCAACGAGATTCTTCGCGAAGCGCAAGCTCTGGAACTGATGTTGGACGCGACAGCGGCAACCGGGATTGTCGTGCACGATGTGCCCGATGAATCAGGTGCGTTGCCAACCGCAGCCGAAATGGATATCCGATCGAGGATGCCAGTGCTGTTGAACATGGTCGGTGCCGAAGCTATGGCTTTCCGCACCATCAGCGATCGGTTGGGCTTGCTGGCTGAGGCGACACGGTCGGAAGTAACTCGCGTGACCGAGCGCATTTGGTTTGTCGCGCCGAGTTGGGCCTGATTTCATTGCGCCGTTAGCCGTCTTGGCCAAGCAAGTATTCGGTCATTGAACCAACGATGCGCTGCTGCTGTCGGAGGCGACGAGCGCGAGAGCGGGCGACGAGATCCGTCAATCGCCCTTGGGGCGATTTTCCTCCCGATTCTCGCCTGCGCGTAAATGCGCACTCGCAATCTGATATCGCGGAACAACGCGATATCAGCGCGAGAGCGGGCGACGAGAATCGAACTCGCACGACCAGCTTGGAAGGCTGGGGTTCTACCATTGAACTACGCCCGCGCTGCAGTGATGCCGTTGCGCACACCATAGACTGCGGCACCGCATCAATCGGGGCGTAGCGTAGTGGCTAGCGCGCCTGCTTTGGGAGCAGGAGATCGGGAGTTCGAATCTCCCCGCCCCGACTCGCAGGTCCCGGCATATGCGCCGTGACATGGAACCTCCGGCACCGAAGGAATGGTTGTGAAGACTGCCCTGGAATCGCTCTCGCCCACGCGCGTCAAACTGACGGTGGACCTCGAGGCGTCAGACCTCGCGCCCTCTCTTGATGGCGCGTACTCGCGGATCGCAAGCAGCATCAATGTGCCAGGTTTCCGCAAGGGCATGGTTCCTAAGCGCGTCATCGACCAGCGGGTTGGCCGCATGGCTGTTGTGAATGAAGCATTGGAAGAGGCTGTGCCGCGCGCGTACGACGCGGCGATCAAGGAGCACTCGATCTTCCCGCTTGCCCAACCTTCGATCGAGGTGACTGAGCTTTCAGACGACGAATCGGTCTCTTTTACAGCTGAGGTCGACATCCGCCCCGACTTTCAACTGCCGGCTTACTCGTCCCTTGGGGTCACAGTCGAACCGGCTTTGGTTGCCGGCTCGCAGGTGGAAGACCAACTTGATTCACTCCGCGCCCGTTTCGCGACGATGCGCGCCGTTGAACGCCCGGCGGCCGATGGCGATGTGCTCCTGGTGAACATCCGCGGCACCCACGATGGCGCCGATGTTGAAGATCTGACCGCGAACGCGCTGTCTTACGAGCTTGGCACCGAAGGCTTGTTGCCTGGCTTCGACGATGCTGTCCGTGGTGCCTCGGAGGGCGAAGAGCGCAGTTTCACTTTCACTGCTGATGGCGGAGACTGGAACGGTCAAGAGCTCAGCGTCACTGTGACAGTCAGCGCTGTGCGCGAGCGCGACTTGCCAACGGCCGATGATGACTTTGCGCAATTGGCCAGCGAGTTCGACACTATCGAGGAACTGCGCGAGGACTTGCGTTCGCGTTTGTCTCGCGTGCGGGCGGTTGAGCAGGCGTACCAAGCACGCGACCTCGTGCTGGAGGCGCTGGTGGATGCGGTTGATTTCCCGGTGCCGGAGGCGCTGGTGGAATCCGCGGTCGAGGATCACTTCGCCGATGGTCACGGAGATGGCGACATCGACCACCGCGCTGAGGTCACCCGCAACGCTCGCCGTTCCCTGATCGCCCAAATCGTGTTGGACAAGGTGGGCGAGGTCGAGCAGGTCGAGGTTTCCGATGCCGAATTCACCCAGTGGCTGATCAACGAATCTTCCCGTTACCAGATGCAGCCGCAGGAGTTCGCCGACCAATTGATTCAGGCTGGCGCGGTGCCTAGCGCTCTGGCTGAAGTTCGCCGGGCGAAAGCGCTGTCATTGGTGCTGGAAGCAGCCACCGTGGTCGACACCACCGGCGCTGCCGTGGATATCTCGGCGGTTGTGTCGACCCGCGTCGGGAACCAACCCGCGTCTGACGCATCTGAGTAACAGGGAACATTGCCGCGCCGAATCGGGTTAGGGTCACTAGCGTGACGCTCGTGGACAGGAGACGACAGTGAGCGAATTGAACCGTGATCTGCGGGCAGTGGTGAGCCCGATGAATGCCGCGGGTGGCGTTTCTGCGCCGTTCGACGACTTCCTTTACCAGCGACTGCTCCGCGAGCGGATCATCTTCCTGGCCAACGAAGTGGCGGACCCGATGGCGAACGCCATCTGTGCGCAGATGCTGTTGTTGGCGGCGGAAGATCCAGACAAGGACATCTACCTTTACATCAACTCACCTGGCGGCTCCGTGTCCGCGGGTATGGCCATCTACGACACCATGCAGTTCATTAAAAACGATGTTGCGACGGTCGCGATGGGGTTGGCTGCATCGATGGGCCAGTTCCTTTTGTGCGCAGGTGCGCCAGGCAAGCGTTACTCGCTGCCGCACGCGCGGATCATGATGCACCAGCCGTCGGGCGGTATCGGCGGAACTGCGTCGGATATCCGAATCCAGGCGGAGCAGATGCTTTACACGAAGACCAAGATGGCTGAGCTTATCGCGCAGCACACTGGCCAGACGATGGAGCAGATCACGGCGGACTCCGACCGCGACCGCTGGTTCACCGCCGACCAGGCGCGCGATTACGGAATGGTCGACCATGTTGTGGCAAGCGCTCGCGATGTCGCCGGCAGCGGCGGGATGGCCTGAGAGGGGTATGAGCATGGCAATCGACCCGACCATCGTCATGCGCAGTGCTGGGGTGTTCAACCCGCAGATGCGCTACCTAGTACCGGAGTTCTCCGAGCGCACACCGCAGGGGATTCGCACGCACAACCCCTACACGAAGTTGTTCGAAGAGCGCATCATCTTCCTCGGCGTGCAGATCGACGATACATCCGCCGATGATGTGATGGCGCAGTTGTTGTGCTTGGAGTCGATGGACCCAGACCGCGACATCCAGATTTACATCAATTCACCTGGTGGCTCGTACACGGCGATGACCGCGATCTACGACACCATGCAGTTCGTCAAGCCGGATGTGCAGACGGTGTGCTTGGGTCAGGCAGCGAGCGCGGCCGCTGTGCTGTTGGCGGCAGGCGCAAAAGGCAAGCGTTTCGCATTGCCACACGCTCGTGTGCTGATCCACCAGCCCTACACGCAGGGCAGCGGTCAGGCATCGGATATCGAGATTGAGGCAAACGAAATCTTGCGCATGCGTACCCAGATGGAGGGCATCCTCGCCCGCCACACCGGCCGCAGCGAAGATCAAGTTCGCCAAGACATCGAGCGCGACAAGATCCTCACCGCAGATGCCGCAAAGGATTACGGCATCGTTGACGGCGTCATCTCGTCGCGCAAAGCCGGCGCCTGACCACATCTTGTTCGCCGTTGGCGATCATGACGCCAACTGAGGTCTTGACGGCAGACAATCCGCGCTGCTCGGCATTACCTTGACGCCATGAGCAGAACGGGCGATATTGGCGATGCGGTGAAATGCTCCTTCTGCGGCAAAGGCCAGAAGGCAGTTCAAAAGATCATCGCCGGCCCTGGCGTTTACATCTGCAATGGCTGCATCAACCTCTGCAATGAAATCATGGTCGAGGAGCAGCGCGCCCAGGTAAAGCAAGAACAGGGCGATTTGCCGAAGCCGACAGATATCTACTCATTCCTCGATGAATATGTCATCGGCCAGCAAACAGCCAAGCGTGCGTTGTCAGTCGCCGTGTACAACCACTACAAGCGTGTGCGCGCAGGCGTTGGCGAGGAAGGTGTCGAGCTTGCCAAGAGCAACATCCTGTTGCTCGGGCCTACAGGCTCTGGCAAGACGCTGTTGGCGCAGACCCTGGCGCGGATGCTCAATGTCCCATTTGCGATTGCCGATGCCACTGCCCTGACCGAAGCCGGTTATGTGGGCGAGGACGTCGAGAACATTCTGTTGAAGCTCATCCAAGCGGCGGATTTCGATGTCGAGAAAGCCCAGATGGGAATCGTCTATATCGACGAGATCGACAAAGTCGCACGCAAGAGCGAGAACCCGTCCATCACCCGCGATGTCTCCGGCGAGGGAGTGCAGCAAGCGCTGCTGAAAATCCTCGAAGGCACGACGGCCTCAGTTCCGCCGCAAGGTGGCCGCAAGCACCCGCACCAAGAATTTATCCAAATCGACACCACCAACATTTTGTTCATCGTCGGTGGGGCCTTCGCAGGCCTGCACGAGATCGTCGCCGCCCGTGTCGGCGCATCTTCCCTGGGATTCACAGCATCTTTAAAGACCAAGGAAGAGCAGGACGAATCCTCGCTCTTGGCGCAGGTGATGCCGGAAGACCTCGTGAAGTACGGGATGATCCCGGAGTTCATTGGCCGCTTGCCGGTGGTTACAAGCGTCTCCAAGTTGACGCGCGAAGCCTTGGTGCAGGTCATCACCGAGCCACGCAATGCCCTGGCTCGCCAGTATGAGCGCTTGTTCGACCTTGATGGAGTCGAGTTGCAGTTCACTGACGATGCCTATGACGCAATCGC
>JBEHCB010000171.1:0-3702 GCA_041192885.1 Actinomycetota bacterium | reverse complement strand
GGTGTTCGTGCTCATCGGTGCTGTCTTGCTGATCGCGCATTTACGCCGCGAGTTTCGCGAGCGGCGCCAGCGCTCGTAAGCATCGGGGCGAAGGCAGCCATGGCAACACCTTCTCAATCGTGGGCGAGCAGTCCGGCCGTGCGCAAGAGCATGCAGGGAAATAAGCGCAGAGACACATCCATTGAATTGGCTCTTCGCCGGGAACTTCACCGGCGCGGCCTGCGTTACAAGGTTGATGCGAAGCCCATCCGTGAACTGAATCGTCGCGCAGATGTGGTGTTTGTTTCGGCCAAGGTCGCGGTGTTCGTTCATGGCTGTTTTTGGCATGGTTGTCGCTGGCATCACAAGTTGCCCATGACGAATGTCGATTATTGGGCGCAGAAAGTGGCTGGCAACAAGGCGCGAGATGTCACCACCCGCAAGGCTTTGCGCGCCGCCGGCTGGCATGTGGTGACTGTGTGGGAGCACCAGGACATCGTTGCTGCGGCAGACGATGTGGAAGCCGTGGTTCGATCGCGCGTGAGCTGAACTGCGTCACGCAGCCGGTGTTGTGAGGGTTTAAGCGCCGAGGATTGAGCGCTTAGACAAGCCCATCCAGTAGCCGTCAATCACTGTAGAAATGCCATCAGCGGCGCTCATGGTGCCCAGGGTGACAAAGAGTGGGGTGAAGTGCTCGACGGTGGGGTGCGCGTACGGCATGCCCGGCGCTTTCGTCCGAAACTGCGCCAACTCGTCAGCATCTCCGGCAGCGAGTGCAGATGCAGCCCAATGGTCGAATTCGGCGGACCATGTGGGCACATCCGCGTCGATTCGCCACTGTCGTAGGAATGGCAACCCGTGAGTCAGGAAGCCCGATCCAATGATCAACACGCCTTCGTCGCGCAGTTGGGCCAGGTGGCGTCCTAAGGTCATCAGGCTGGCTGGGTCTGAGGTTGGCAAAGACATTTGCAACACCGGAATATCGGCATCCGGGTACATGAGCATCAGCGGAACCCAAGCGCCGTGATCGAGGCCGCGACTGGTGTGCTCGTGAACATTCATCGCCGGTGGCAGCGCCGACTTGACCTTTGCTGCCAAAGCTGATGCGTCAGGGGTGTCGTAGCGCAGCGCGTAGTACTTCGGATCAAAGCCGCCGAAGTCGTACACGAGGTCTGTGGCTGGGCTGACTGCCGAGAGGCTCACCGGCGCGGATTCCCAGTGCGCGGAAATGATGAGGATCGCCTTGGGTCGGGGCAATGTCGCGGCCAGATCTCGTAGTTGCGACGACCACACAGGATCATCCAGCAGCAGTGGCGCACCATGGCCGATGTAGAGCGTGGGTAGTCGACCCCCTGTCGCCTGGGTGCCGCTGTTAGTCACCATTGCAATGTACACCTGCGTTGTGGGTCGGTGACGCGCTTGATCCGCGCACTGATGCACCGCCCGCCTGCGGAGATGGTCTCGTCGCTGCGCTGATGCGCGCCATCGTGGCGCGTGGTTGAATGGGCGGCATGATTGATGCCGAGACCTTCCAGGACTTGTCACCAACCATGAATGCTCGCCGTGTTCGGCGGCGTTCCACGCTGGTGGCTGCACTTGCAACGCTGTCTCTACTTGCCGCGTGCGGCGGCACCACCGCCTCGGGCCCCGATGGAACAGACGAGCCGGCGGTCATTCCCGCGGCCCTGAAAGTTCTGCGAGATGTGCACGCCGGCATGCCCGGCGCGCCCGATGGCGTGATGACCCTGGTCGCTGGCAAACAGGAAGCCACGGTCGACGGAAAGACCTGGACCGCGACCTTGCGCGATGTGCATGTCGCGGGCGCTTTGGGCGGCGAAGAGCCGGGTGCAGCCGGCATCGTGGATGTGAAGCCTGGCGACGGCACCACTCAGTCGTACATCCTGGCGACTGACAAGTCAGGAGGTGTCCGTCGAGCAGCGGTCTTCCCCCTGGGTTTTGATGTTCACATCGAGCGCATGGCTATTGTCGAACGCCAAATCGGGGTTACTTTCTCTGACGCAGACTCCGTGCCGGTTGCCAAGCGAAAGAGCCACTTCCGATTGGTGGCATATTCAATGCAGCCAGTAGAGCCGCCGCTGATTCTTGTGTCTCGAAGTGACGGTCCCTACAAGACGACCAAAGTGACGACGACCAAGCCGGCGTGGACCGCAGTATTCACCACAGGCGTGGAAGAGTCGGGGCAGATCGGCTATCAGCAATCGATCGTCCACCGGTTCACAGCTCAGCAGGGCGCGAATGCATCCTTTGATGTAACTAGTGATGACAGCGATGTCTATTTGACGCTGACTGCGCCCGACGGAACGGTGTTGGCTGATGCGGCCAAGTGGACGACCTCCTGGTCGGGGGAGTTGCCTGCCGCTGGGGAGTATGCGCTGACGATCAGCACGACCAATGGTGCTGGCACCGCTTACGCCTTAAAGGCCAAGGGCTGATTCTCAGACCCGTCCGCCCGGGGAACGGTCCCCGTTCGGATCGATGCGCTGTAGGACAGTGTCGAACACATCCGACATCCATCCCACCTGCTCGTCGCTGAGGCCATCGAACATCGCCTCCAGCACCGCCTGCACATGGTGCGGGGCGGCTTGGGTGACGAGTTCGAGGCCCGCGTCGGTGAGGACTGCCCGCTGGCCGCGACGATCATCACCCTCTCTGGCCTTGCACACCAGGCCCCGTTCTTCCAAACGGCTGATGGTGTGTGAAAGGCGCGAGGGGCTGCTGGTCGATCTGCGCGCCAGATCTTGCATGCGCAGGGAGCGGTCAGGCTGCTCGGACAGCATCGCCAGCACCCAGTACTCGTGCATATTCAGGTCGAATTCACGGCGCATGTGCTGGTCGAGGTCGTGGGGGAGCAGCTGCGCAACCGCGATGAAGCGTCGCCAGGCGCGCTGCTGGTCGGCTGTCAACCACCTCGGTTCCACAGTCGCCAAGGTAATGCATGCCGCGGCGTTCGCCCCTGCTGCTTGTGCAGTGGTGACTCATCGGTTGCAGATCTGTCCACAGGTGGCTTTGCCGAGGCCAACGTCCACAGCTGCCAGCCGTAGCCGCATCGCAGGCTCGCATCCTGCGGCACAGTCCCACCGATCAACTGAGGTCGGATTGCCGAAGCCACGCCAACCACCAATTCCGCAGGTTCGCTCGGATCGGCACCCCAACTCTCAGATGCAGGTGACAAGTGAGCGCGATTGGAGATCGTGATGTTTGCGCGGTGGCGAATGGTGAATCTGTGTCTTGCGATCTTGATGGTGATGCCGGCAGCGCAGCCCGCTCAAGCCACCGCATTAACTCCTGTCGCGGCTCGACGGCCATTGCCCGTTGTCGAGGTGCATCGCGGCATCTACGCCGCCGTCAAACCTTCGGTCATATCCCAATGGCAGGGCACCGTGACCTTCGACCACATGGTGACTATGCAAGGTGCTCGCCAGCTGCGGCGGACGACGCGGGCACAGGTGGATTTGTGGCGGCAGACGTGCGATGTGGCGGGGTGCATCGAGACAGATGTGACAGCCACGGGTGTCGGCACGCCGGCTCAAAGCTGGGCCGATGATCTGTCCAAAGGATCCTTGGCGCTGCCGGCGGTCAAGGTGACGGTGGTTCGCTACGTGATTGAGGAATCTCAATATCGCAAACTTGACGAAGCAGTGTTGAAGCTGCCCCTTGCGGTCTCGTTTGCCCGCACGGCCGACAAACTGCAACAAGCGTTGG
>JBEHCB010000170.1:0-3269 GCA_041192885.1 Actinomycetota bacterium | reverse complement strand
GGGGGTAATCCTCACCCAAACACCGGGGCAACCTGACCATAGCGCGGGACTACCCCGTTGCTAGGGTGACGATGTGACATAGGTCATGGTTCGGGGCTTGCTGAAGCCGAGCCGTGCGCCTGCGTCGTCACGCAATCTGCAACGAAGCCTGTAAGCAAGTTAGCCCGATTATGAGGAGAGCGGCCGTGACTGTCCGGGTGGGAATTAATGGATTTGGCCGTATCGGCCGCAACTTCTTCCGTGCGTTGGTTGCCAGCGGCGCGGACATCCAGGTGGTGGCCGTCAACGACCTGACGGACAACGAAACCCTGGCCCATTTGCTGAAATACGACAGCATCCTCGGTCGTTTCCCGGGCGAGGTGTCGTACACGGACGACTCGATCACTGCTGGCACTCACACGATCAAGGCCCTCGCCGAGCGCGACCCCGCAGCATTGCCTTGGGGTGACTTGGGTGTGGACATCGTTGTGGAGTCCACCGGCCGCTTCGTCGACGCGGACAGCGCTGGGGCGCATCTGACTGGCGGCGCCAAGCGAGTCATCATCTCTGCCCCCGCAAAGGGCGAAGACATCACCATTGTCATGGGTGTCAACCACACCGATTACGACCCGGCATCGCACCGCATCATCTCCAACGCCTCATGCACGACGAACTGCCTGGCGCCGATGGCCAAGGTCTTGCACGAGTCGTTTGGGATCGTGAAGGGCATGATGACCACGATCCACGCTTACACGAACGACCAGGTCATCTTGGACTTCCCACACAAGGATCTTCGCCGCGCTCGCGCAGCAGCCATCAACATGATCCCGACTACAACTGGTGCAGCCAAGGCGATCTCGCTGGTGCTGCCGGACCTGAAGGGCAAGTTGGATGGCTACGCCATGCGCGTACCGGTTCCCACCGGCTCGGCCACAGATCTGACCGCCACGCTCTCACGTCCTGTGACAGCCGATGAAGTCAACGCAGCGATGAAGGCGGCCGCCGATGGCCCGTTGAAGGGAATCTTGGAGTACACGGCTGACCCGATCGTGTCCTCCGACATCGTCACCTCGCCGTCCTCGTGCATCTTCGACTCGAGCTTGACTAACGCCATGGGCGACACGGTCAAAGTGCTGGGCTGGTACGACAACGAATGGGGATACTCGAACCGTCTGGTTGACCTCATCTCGTACATGGCATCGCGCGGCTGACGTCGATGGCAGTTCGCACCCTCGCTGATCTTGATATCCGGGGCAAGAAGGTCTTGGTCCGCCTCGACCTGAATGTTCCGATGGACGGCGGCTGGATCACTGACGACGGCCGGATCAAGGCGGCTTTGCCCACTGTGCGTGCCTTGCGGGAGCAGTCGGCGTCGTTGATCATCTTGACGCACCTCGGCCGACCAGATGGAGTGCCAAATCCAAAGTATTCGGTGGCCGCGGTGGCCGAGCGTCTGGCTGAACTGCTGGAGGTACCAGTCGAAACGGTCGGCGATGTCACAGGTCCCGCGGTGGAGGCTGCTGCGGCTGCCTTGGCGCCAGGGGAGATCCTGATGCTCGAGAATGTGCGTTTCGACCCTCGGGAAACCAGCAAGGACGGGGAGGAACGCCTCGAGTTGGCGAAGCAATGGGCATCGTTGGGTGATGCATATGTCGGCGATGGTTTCGGGGTTGTCCACCGCAAACAAGCCAGCGTGACGGATCTTCCAAGTTTGCTGCCGCATGCCGCCGGCCTGCTGATCGAGGCTGAGGCGCAGGTTTTCTCGACGGTGGTAAGCAGCCCGAAGCGGCCTTACGCAGTCGTGCTCGGAGGGGCGAAGGTCTCGGACAAGCTCGCAGTGATTGACAACCTGCTGCCCAATGTTGATTCATTGATCATCGGCGGAGGGATGTGCTTCACTTTCTTGGCGGCGCAAGGGCACGGCATCGGGACGTCGCTGTTCGAGGCAGACCAAGTCCCGAATGTTTCGAAGATCTTGGCTGACGCACAGCAGCGGGGCATCACCATCCATCTGCCGGTTGATGTCGTGGTTGCTGATCGGTTCGCTCCGGATGCACAGACTCAAATCGTGAATGCATCAGAGATCCCCGAAGGGTGGATGGGGCTGGACATCGGTCCGCAAACCCGGCAGATCTACGCCGACGCGCTCTCCAAGTGCGCCACAGTCGTGTGGAACGGGCCGATGGGTGTGTTCGAGATGCCTGCTTTCGCCGAAGGAACACGCAGCGTCGCTGAAGCTATGACTCATATCCACGGGTTAACCGTCGTCGGCGGCGGCGATTCGGCTGCAGCAGTACGTCTGCTGGGAATTGACGAATCGCGCTTCAGCCACATCTCGACCGGCGGCGGCGCTAGTTTGGAATTCCTGGAGGGCAAGACCTTGCCGGGACTACTCGCCTTGGAGGCATGACATGTCGCGACGACCTCTGATCGCCGGCAACTGGAAGATGAACCTCAACCACATCGAGGCTATCGCTCACGTCCAGAAGATCAGCTTCGCGTTGAACGATGCGGATTTCGACGCAGTCGACATCGCGGTCTTGCCGCCATTTGTTGATTTGCGCAGCGTTCAAACGCTCATCGACGGGGACAAGCTGCGCCTGCAGTACGGGGCGCAAGATCTTTCAACGCACGCCAGCGGTGCCCACACAGGAGACATCAGCGGCGCGATGCTGCACCGATTGGGGTGCGCTTATGTTGTTGTGGGGCATTCCGAGCGCCGTCAAAACCACGGTGAAGATGACGGTGTCGTCCGCGCCAAAGTTGCGGCATCGCTGAAAAACCAATTGACGCCGATCATCTGCGTTGGCGAGGGTCTGGATATTCGAGAATCTGGCCAACAAGTGGAGCACACGGTTGCCCAGGTGAAGGCGGCACTGGACGGTGTCGCCGTCGGTCAGCTGGCCACGCTGGTTATCGCTTACGAGCCCGTGTGGGCGATCGGAACTGGGAAAACCGCGACGAGCGCCGATGCCCAAGAGGTCTGCGCCGCAATCCGCAGCGCCGTAGCCGAGATCGACGCCGCGGCGGCCCAAGAGATTCGAATTCTCTACGGCGGTTCGGTGAAAGCGGCCAATATCGCGGAACTGATGATGGAGCCGGATATCGACGGGGCTCTGGTAGGCGGGGCCAGTTTGGACAGTGACGAATTCGTGACCCTGTGCAAATACCGGCTTCACCCTGCGCCGATCAAGCGATAGTGCGGGGTTAGACTCGCCCCATGCTTTTGGCCCTGCAAATTCTGCTCATTGTCGTGAGCTTGCTCTTGATCGTTTTGATCTTGCTGCACC
>JBEHCB010000169.1:0-5059 GCA_041192885.1 Actinomycetota bacterium | reverse complement strand
TCGTCGGATTCCTTGCACTCGGCCGTTGTGGAGATCATCGTCAAAAAGGGCGCACGCTGCCGCTACACCACGATCCAGAACTGGTCTAACAATGTTTACAACTTGGTGACCAAGCGCGCGGTCGCTCACGAGGGCGCCACCATGGAGTGGATCGACGGCAATATCGGATCCAAGGTCACGATGAAGTACCCCGCTGTCTGGTTGGTGGGTGAGCACGCACGCGGCGAGACACTTTCCATCGCTTTCGCCGGCGCAGATCAACACCAAGATGCAGGCGCGAAGATGGTGCACGCAGCACCCAACACGAGTAGCAGCATCATCAGCAAGTCCGTTGCTCGTAACGGCGGACGCACTTCCTACCGCGGTCTCGTGCAGGTTCTCGAAGGGTGTGCCGGATCCAAGTCGACGGTCAAGTGCGATGCGCTTCTGGTCGACAACGATTCGCGTTCGGACACCTACCCCTATGTGGATGTCCGCGACGACGACGTCTCTTTGGGTCACGAGGCTTCCGTCTCGAAGGTTTCTGAAGACCAACTCTTCTATCTGATGTCACGAGGCATCGAGGAAGACGAGGCCATGGCCATGATCGTCCGCGGATTCGTCGAGCCGATCGCGCGTGAGCTGCCAATGGAATACGCGCTCGAACTGAACCGCCTGATCGCACTGCAGATGGAAGGGGCCGTTGGCTGATGTCGACGATGACCACCGCGCCGCACTCCCACGGCGTGCCTCAATTGTTGACCAGCGGTCTGCGGTCGTACGAGCCGTCAGATTTCGAGCCGGTGTCGACCCGGCAGGAAACATGGCGGTTCACGCCCATCGCCTTGTTCGAGCCCCTGCTGGAGAAACTCGACGGCGTGACCAGCGTCAGCGTCGAGCCGAACTTCGATCCGACCCAGGTTTCCATTGTTACGTCTGCTTTCAGCGGCGATCCTGTGGATGGGTATGTCCCCACAGATCGCCTTGCGTCCAATATCTGGAGGAACGCCGCAAACAGCACCCAGATTCGCGTGGCTCGAGGTGCGGTGGTTGACGCGCCGATCAATGTCACGCTCGTTAGCGAGAAGTCGGCATCGTCATCTGTGCTCATCATTGAACTTGAGCAGGAGTCGCAAGCAAGCGTCGTCATCCAGCATCGGGGAACGGCCGCCCAAGGATCGACGATCATCGTGACTCTGGGCAACGCCGCATCGGCCGATATCACCCTGGTGCAAGACACCACGGCGCCGATTGCCGTGTATGCGCATCACAGCCTTGCCCGTGACTCGGTGTTGAAGAGCGCAGTGGTGACGCTGGGAGGCCCATGCACACGTGTCGTGCCTACTGTCGCTTACACAGGTGCCGGTGCAGACGCACTGCTCAATGGAATCGCTCTGGCGGGGCCAGGGGATCACATCGAGCACCGCTCCTTGGTTAACCATGAGGTGCCGAACTGCCGTTCGAATGTTGCGTACAAGAACCTGCTTAACGGCAGCGCGGACAGTCCAAGCCGCACGGTGTGGATCGGTGATGTGATCATCCATGCCGCGGCGCTCGGCACGGACACATACGAACTCAACCGCAACCTGGTGATCGGTGATCATGCTCGGGCGGATTCAGTCCCCAACTTGGAGATCGAGACCGGCGAGATCGCTGGTGCCGGTCACGCATCCGCAACGGGACGGCTGGACGACGAGCAGGTTTTCTACATGCAATCTCGCGGAATCAGCGAGTCTGAGGCCAAGCGCCTGATTGTCCGTGGCTTCTTCGAGGACCTCTTGGGCCAGATCAAGCATGAATCAGTTGTGGATTCTGTTCGCAACCGTCTTGAGGGATTGTTGGGATGAGCACTCCTGTTAGCTCCTGGGAGCGCGCATGCGCTGAAGTGGACCTGGCGCCGAGTCGACCGCACAAAGTCAACATTGCCGGACGCGACATCGCTTTGGTGCGGACAGGTGAGGGCGTCTTCGCCGTCGACGACATTTGCAGTCACGCGCAATGGTCGTTGTCCGACGGCGATGTCGAGGATTGCACCATCGAATGCAGTCTCCACGGCGCGCGGTTCGACCTGCGAACAGGTCAACCATCGGGCCTGCCGGCTGTTGTGCCGGTCGCCACTTATGCAGTCAAAATCGAAGACGGCTCCGTCTTCATCGGGTTGAGCAACTAAGAACACTGGAGGAGAAGACGATGTCCACACTAGAGATTCGCAATTTGCATGTGCAGGTGGAGACGGACAAGGGTCCGCAGCAGATCCTGCGCGGCGTCGATCTGACAATCGAGTCAGGGCAGACACACGCGGTGATGGGTCCGAATGGTTCGGGAAAGTCGACTTTGGCTTATTCCATCGCCGGTCACCCGAAGTACACGATCACTGACGGAGCGGTACTGCTTAATGGTGTCGATGTTGTGGAAATGTCAGTGGACGAGCGGGCACGGGCCGGCCTGTTCCTGGCGATGCAGTACCCGGTTGAAGTTCCGGGCGTGAGTGTCAGCAACTTTCTGCGCACGGCAGCCACTGCAGTCCGCGGTGAGGCACCGCGTGTGCGCGAATGGGTCGGGGAACTCAAAGAGGCGATGGTCGGCCTGTCGATGGACGGCAAGTTCGCTGAGCGAAATGTCAACGAGGGGTTCTCCGGCGGAGAGAAGAAGCGCCACGAGATCTTGCAGATGCAGTTGCTGCGCCCGAAGTTCGCAGTTCTGGACGAGACCGATTCCGGACTGGATGTCGACGCTCTGCGGACTGTCTCCGAGGGCATCAATGCGGTCAAGGCCCAGGGGCAGACCGGCATTTTGCTGATTACGCACTACACACGCATCTTGCGCTATGTGCAGCCGGACTTCGTCCATGTTTTCGTCAATGGGCGCATCGCTGCGCAAGGCGGGGCCGAACTGGCCGAGGAACTCGAGCACAGCGGATACGAGAAGTTCGTCGCTGCTGCGGTGTAATCAGCTGGGTCTGGCCGCCACTGGTGGCGGACTCAACGGAGCGAGAAAGGGGAGTGACGGCGATGGACGCTCTGCGCATTCGCGACGACTTCCCGATCTTGCGGCGGACAGTGCATGGCAAGCCGTTGATCTACCTCGATAGCGCCGCGACCAGCCAGAAGCCAGAAGTTGTGATTGACGCTGAGAGCGACTTCTACCGCCTGCACAATGCCGCAGCACACCGTGGATCCCATGCCCTCGCTGAAGAAGCAACCGCGTGTTACGAAGGCGCACGCCAGCGCATCGCTGATTTTGTCGGCGCGCCTGCGTTCGAATTGGTTTTCACGCGCAGCGCCACGGATTCGATCAACCTCATCGCTCATGGATTCCTCGCCGCCACCGATCATGCACGGCAGGGGCGCAGTGCGGACAGGCGATTCGTGCTCAATCCCGGTGACTCGATTGTCATCACAGAGATGGAGCACCACGCGAACCTGGTTCCCTGGCAGGAGCTGTGTGCGAAGACCGGTGCGACATTGCGTTGGGTCAGCGTTGATCCTTCGGGCCGATTGCGAACTGAGGAATTGGACGAGCTTGTTGATGCCTCGACTCGCCTGGTGTCGTGGACTCACGCCTCCAATGTGCTGGGGCATGTGGTTGACCCACGCCCGTTCGTGCAAGCAGCGGCCAAATCGGGAGCCGTCACCATCCTGGACGCCTGCCAGTCGATTCCGCACATGCCAGTGACCTTGCCGTCACTCGGTGTTGATTTCGCTGTCTGGAGTGCGCACAAGATGCTCGGCCCCACAGGTATCGGGTTCTTGTGGGGGCGTTCGGAGTTGCTCAATGCGCTACCTGCTGTCGACACAGGCGGTTCGATGATCGGCAAGGTCACCATGCAGGGCTCCACCTACCTGGATGCTCCGGCGAGGTTTGAACCAGGGGTGCCGCCGATGGCTCAGGCCGTTGCTGCTGCCGCCGCTGTGGAATACCTATCCTCGGTTGGCATGAGCGAGGTCTTCGCGCATGTCAGCGCCTTAGCCAGCGACGCGGCGCAAAGGTTGCACGCAATCGATGGGGTGTCGGTTCTGGGCTCTCCTGAGGATGCGCCAGCAATAGGCGTGTCATTCACCGTCGATGGAATCCATCCACACGATGTCGGTCAGTTGCTGGATGCCGACGGTATTGCGGTCAGAGTCGGTCACCATTGCGCGTGGCCGTTGATGCAGGCACTCGGGGTGCCAGCCACAGTTCGGGCGTCATTCTCGGTGTACTCCACCGCCGATGAGGTCGCCGCCTTGGTGGATTCGGTGATGCGCTGCCAAGAGTTCTTTCGGCTGCGTACAGCCGGCAACGGTTCGAGCCGCACCACGGGCCAGGTCACAAGCCAGGTCACAAGCCAGGTCACAGGCACGGTGGCGACATGAGCATCGAGCAGATGTATCAAGACACGATTTTGGATTACTACGCCCACCCGGTCGGCAAGGGGTTGTCGGACTCATTCGATGTTGAGGTCCACCACATCAACACCTCATGCGGTGATGAGATCACCCTGCGAGCGACAATGGCCGACGGGGCGATCGAATCCGTGACCTGGGACGGAGTCGGCTGCTCGATCAGCATGGCTTCGATGAGCATCGTTGCCGAAATGGCGACTGGCAAGCCCGCGCAGCATTTCACGGCTGCTTTGACGGAATTCACCACATTGATGGACGGCCAAGGGGCTATGAACGCGGATGAGCAACTGCTCGGTGAAGCGGTTGCTTTCGTCGGAGTTGCCAAGTTCCCCGCGCGGGTCAAGTGCGCGCTCCTTGGTTGGAAGGCTCTAGAGGACGCTGTAAACCAGATGAACGGAGGCTCGCATGAGTAGCACAGGTTTCGCCGGTGAAGACGCCGTGCTGGACGCAATGCGCGATGTGGTCGACCCTGAGCTTGGCATCAATGTGGTTGACCTGGGCTTGGTTTACGGAGTGCATGTTGACGGCGAAGGTCTCGCGACGATTGACATGACATTGACTTCGGCTGCCTGCCCGTTGACTGATGTGATCGAAGATCAAACCCGCAATGCACTGACAGGCTTGGTCGGCGACCACCGGATCAATTGGGTGTGGATGCCGCCGTGGGGGCCGGACAAGATCACGGACGCGGGCCG
>JBEHCB010000168.1:0-4704 GCA_041192885.1 Actinomycetota bacterium | reverse complement strand
AGATGCGGGCTCGGAGAACTTCCACCCAGCCAGAGCTATCTGACGATGAACCTAGCTCACTGCCCTGATTTTGATGCTGCGCTGTTAGCAAGCGAGCGAGCAACAACGGCAGGCTTACGCGATTAGCGCCTAAAGTGGTTGGGTGAGCAGTTACGCGCAGCGTTACGCCCAGTCGCAGGACCGGAGCTCCGATCGCCGATCCGGTCTTGCGGACTTCGCCGAGCAGTGCGGGTTCGTTTTGGACGATTTCCAGGTAGACGCCTGCCGAGCCGTCGCGAAGGGCCTCAATGTCGTTGTGTCAGCGCCGACTGGCAGCGGCAAGACCGTGGTGGCCGAGTTCGCTGCGCACCTTTGCCGCGAAGCGGGAAAACGACTTTTCTATACAACGCCCATAAAGGCGCTTTCAAATCAGAAGTTCCACGAGCTGCGCGAGGCTCACGGTGAGAATGCCGTTGGTTTGCTGACGGGGGACAATTCGGTAAATCCCGACGCGGAGTTGGTGGTGATGACCACCGAGGTCCTGCGGAACATGATCTATTCCGACAGCAATGAATTGATCGACTTATCCGTGGTGGTGATGGACGAGGTCCACTATCTGGCCGACAAGTCCAGGGGACCTGTGTGGGAAGAAACCTTGATTCACTTGCCAGCCCATGTGCAAGTGATCGCGCTTTCGGCGACAGTCAGCAACGCAGACGAGTTCTCGTCCTGGATTTCGCACATCAGAGGAGCCACCGAGACGGTTGTAGAAAAGCATCGACCCGTGCCGTTGCATCAACACGTTTTCCACGAGGGCCGACTTATCGATTTGCTCAATCCCGCGGGGCAACTAAACCCCGAATTGGTGACCCTGCACAAACGGTTGCGCGAGCAACAGGGCCCCTCCCACGGCAATCAACGCTCCGCCCATCGCCGCCACTGGCAATCCGGTCGGCCGTCTCGAGCCGAGATCGTGGACACGCTTGCTGATGCGGGGCTGTCTCCTGCAATCGTCTTTATCTTCTCGCGAAACGGCTGTGATTCAGCTGTCGAACAATGCTTGGATGCACGGGTTCGCTTGACCAGCGCGACTGAGCGCCTGGAAATTCGCGAGATCATCGAAGAGCGGTGTCGCAACATCCCTGACGGGGATTTGGCGGTGCTTGGTTATCTGCGATGGCGTGAAGCGCTGGAGAACGGCCTGGCGGCGCACCACGCCGGCCTCATCCCGGTGTTCAAAGAAACCATTGAAGCGCTGTTCCAGCGCGGCTTGATCAAATTGGTCTTCGCAACGGAAACCCTCGCCCTGGGAATCAATATGCCGGCCAAGAGCGTGCTGATTGAACGAATGGTCAAATGGAACGGCGATGCGCATGTGCAGCTAAATCCCGCAGAATTCACCCAACTGACGGGTCGGGCTGGCCGGCGAGGAATCGACGATGAAGGCCACGCGGTCGTGGTGATGTCTGCCGACCTTGATCTGCAAACCTTGGCGGCAACCGCCACCAGCCCGAGTTTTCCACTGCGCAGTGCGTTCACCGCTTCCTACAACATGGTGGTTAATCTGATTGGCACTTACGGGTTCGAAGAGGCTCGTCGCTTCAACTCTTTGTCTTTTGCTCAATTCCAGTCGGATCTCTCGCAGAAGGGGCTGTCCGCTGCAATCGCCAAGAACACGGAATCTCAACAAGAGTTCGCGCAGGATCTTGCTTGTCATCTTGGCGACTTCGATGCGTACGCCCAGCTAGCGGCCGATTTGTCCAAGGCGGAAAAGGCCGCGAATGCCGAGTCCAGAACTGCCGCAAATTCAGCCATCAACGCGGCCCTCGAACAGTTGCGAACCGGTGATGTCATTGAGGTCAATCGCGGGCGCCGCCGCGGGCGTGCGCTCGTGATTGCACCAGCAGTTGCGTGGCCGCCGCGCATCGCAGTTCTCAGCATTGATCGACAGGTCAGGCGAGTTGCTGTCGGAGATTTTGCCGCGCCGCCACGGGTTCTTGCCCACATCCGCATCCGCGAGGGATTTAACGAGCGCTCCACCAACGCCCGAAAATCGCTCGCAGCGGAGTTGGCAACAATTGCCGTCGACGAACAAACCAGCCCTGCGGAATCGACATACACGATCGACAGCAGCGAAGACGCGATCAGCCGGATGCGTTCCGCATTGCGTTCGCATGCGTGTCACGGTTGCGCGGATCGAGCAGTTCACATGTCGGCCTGGCATGCACATCAACGCTTGAGCAAAGAGTCGAGCGTCCTATCGGCGAAGATCGCCGGCCGGCAGTCAGCCCTGACGCGGCGCTTTGATGCTTTGTGCCGGGTCCTGGGGGAGCTGGGGTACATGGACGCAACATCAGAGTTGCAGTTGCTACCACCGGGTGCGTTGTTGGCGGGGATTCATACCGAGCTCGATTTGGTCACAGCAGAAGTGGTCCAGCAAGGGATTTTCGACGAGGTTACGCCGGCTGTCGCTGCCGCAATGGGCGCAGCTCTGACTTACGAATCTCGTGGAGATGAGCAGAAGCCTGTAATCATGCCCACCGACGAGATCCGCCACGTGCTGACCACGATCCATCGCGCGTGGGCCAAAGTGACTGAAATCGAGGGTAACCACCAGGTACGGCAGACGAGGCCGCTTGATTTCTCCATGGTGCCAGCCATGTACCGCTGGGCCCGCGGAGGCACGCTGGCCAATGTTCTGCACGATCAGGAATTCTCAGCCGGAGATTTCGTGCGCGCCTGCCGGCAGTGCATCGATCTGCTTCGGCACATCGCGACAAGCGACGGTGTGTCCGTAGCGACCAGGAATGCAGTCCGAGGTGCGATACATGCGATCGACCGTGATCTAGTCAACGCGAGCGTTGCGGATCAGTGAAGGCCCTGAAGCTGCCAGCGCTTGCACAGGGGTGCCAGGCGCTGGGATAGCCTTCGCCGGTTGCCTGGAGGCAGCGGGCTGTAGCGCAGCTTGGTAGCGCACTTGACTGGGGGTCAAGGGGTCGTGGGTTCAAATCCCGCCAGCCCGACAATCGCAGACCAGATCCGTGGGCTTCTTCTTGTGGTTGTTGAGGCTTGCGCTCAGGTCATTCTCATGTGCGCTGCGTTATGCTCCCAACGAACGCGCGCAAGAAGCGCGCCAAAGTCGAATGGACCTCTCATGCGTCGAATCGGGACCCTCGTCGCTGCATCCGTGTTCTGCCTGGCCGGCGCGGGCATCACTGGTTGCGCAAAAGCGGCAGACACCGCAACTCCTACGACTGCGCCTACATCCACAGCTTCGAAGCCGACTCTGGGGACATGGATGTCACTGTCCGGGTTCCTGAAATACCGCACGGATGGTCTTGCAGAGTTGAAAAGCATGACCACAGCTCTCAGTCAGAAGCCACCGACGGCCGAAGCGGAAAAGAACAACTGGCGTATCAACCTGTTCTCTAGCATCAAGGGCACCGGCCGTTTGATGAAAACCACCGGCACATATATGGCGGCGCTGAAAAGCCCAAATCCGGAATTGAACAAGCGAATCAAGCAATTGGGTGACGCCTACACCGACCTTGGAACATTTGCGGACGGCATGGATGTCGCCGCGATCGTTAGCGGCAAGGACACGAAGTCTCTGGGCACCTTGGTCTCGAAAGTTCAAAAACTGTCGACGCTCAATAAAGGCATCACTGATTACTCGAGCAAGCACATCAACGACGAGATCAAGCTCTGAAAGACGGCATAGTCGGGGCGGTCATGAAGGCGCAGGTGTGGACAGTCCCTAATGGATTGTCCACCTTGCGCCTCGTGCTTGTCCCGACCGCGGCGATGGTGCTGCTCACACAATCCAACGATGGATTGGCAATCGGCTTGTTGGCGATCGCCGGTGCGACCGACTGGCTTGACGGGTACCTCGCCCGCAAGCTGAATCAAGTATCCGAGCTCGGAACGCTGCTGGACCCGCTAGCGGACCGGCTGGCAATTCTCTGCTTTGTTGCCGCGCTGTCTTGGCGCGGTGCATTCAGCCCCTGGCTCTTGGCGGTAGTAGCCGCACGAGACCTGGGGCTGGCGTCAACCATCCCGAAGTTGCGCAAACACGGTCGCTGGGCCCTACCGGTGACTAGGACCGGCAAAGTTGCAACGGCGCTTCTGTTCGCCGGTTTGCCTTTGTCGATGATCGGCGTAGTTGCCGAAGGTTCGGGGGTGCTTTTGTCAATTGCACAGGGGATCTTGTGGCTAGGCGCAGCTGTCTATTGGGTAGCGGGCATTGGATACCTACGCGCTGTTATGCGCCTGCCAATGCAGTCAGATAGCGAAACTGACCATGGCCGCTGATCCAATTATCGGCACTGAGCAACGTCAGCGCTCAAATGTCCTTTTGGGCAGCACCCTGCTAGATCAACTCCTATCAACAGCAGCCGCCAGCGATTACCCAGCAGGACGGGCACAGCTTCGCACCCTTCTTGCCAACAGTGAGCGCAAGCGCGCGAATGTCATATTGGCAACAACAACACTTGCCCTTGCCTTGACCCTCACAGTCGCGGCGATTGGACACGCCCGCTCCGACGCTGCAACCTCGCGGACTCGAAGCGATCTCGCGGCACGGGTTGAATCTGCGCGTCGCGCGATCGCCGATTCTGAAAATCGCATATCTGCGCTGGGAACGAGCAATCGCGCGATGGCAGCGCGAATTCTGAACCAATCCACAAAGGGGGTGGAGCTTCAAACTGCGATATCCGCGACTGCTCC
>JBEHCB010000167.1:0-9415 GCA_041192885.1 Actinomycetota bacterium | reverse complement strand
TCGTCCCGCAAATCGTCCGGCGGATGAGCCAGGACCCCGACCATGGCCGCGGCTACATCAACAAGCTTCTCACCGCCACGTTGGTTCTGCTATTCGCTTTGACAGTTATCGCAGTTCTGGCTGCGCCGCTGATTGCTGATGTTTATGGCTCGCAGCGCTGGTCGCTCGATGACCGCAGTGCTGCAGTTATGTTCACCCGCTACTGCCTGCCGCAGATCATCTGTTACGGCGTGTTCGAGATGGTCAGCCAAGTGCTCAATGCGCGCGGCCGTTTCGGTGCTCCGATGTTCGCTCCTATCCTCAACAACCTTGTGGTCATTGCCACCGCGATTGGTTTCGCAGCAGTCGCCGGAACCAAAGTCACCACCGGCACCGTCACTGACGGCCAGTTGGCGCTGCTCGGTATCGGAACGACCGTCGGCGTCGCCGCACAAGCATTGGTGCTGTTGCCAGTGATGGCACGCAGCGGGCACTTGTGGCGGCTAGATTTCAAGTGGCGCGGCGCCGGATTGGGCAAAGCGCTGACCTTGGCGCGCTGGACTTTCCTGCTGGTGTTAGTGAACCAACTTGGTTACATCGTCATCACCAAACTCGCCACCACCGCAAATGTGCTGGCTGAGAACGCCAAAGCCGTCGCAGCTGGATTCACCAGCTACCAAAAGGCGCATTTGCTGTTCGTGCTGCCTCACGGAATCATCACCGTCTCGCTAGTCACCGCAATTGTTCCGTTACTAAGTAAGCACGCGCATGACAACAAACCCGATTCGGTGCGCACCGAACTTCAACGGGTACTGCGGGCGATCGCGACCTTCGTGGTGCCGGCAGCGGCGATTATCTTCGCGCTCGGCCCGCAGATCGGCATGGTTCTGTACGGCTCCGGTGCCAGCAACCGCGATGCAGGCCAGCTGATCGGGCTCACCTTGAGCATCTTCGCCCTCGCCTTGCCCGCGTACTCCTTGTATTACGCATTGCTTCGAGTGTTCTACGCACACGAAGACACGCGCACCCCATTCCTGCTCACAGTGGTGCTCAACATCGTCGATGTTGCGCTCGCGATCCCGCTGTTCCACGCTGCGCCGCTAGACCTGAAGGTGCCCGCACTTGCCGCCGCATACGTCGTCGCGTACTGGGTGACACTCGCCGTCACCTGGTCACTGGCTCGCCGTCGCACCGGCGGGCTCGCCACCGCAGCGCTCAGTCGCCACTTCCTGATGACGGTCGCGTTGTCTGTACCAGCGGGCGCGGTCGCATGGTGGGTTGGCGACACCTTGGCTGATCCCAACCTCACCTCGTGGGTGCGCGCGGTTCCGCTGGCCACCGCAGTTGCTGCCGCACTCATGGTGGTCGTCGTCATCGGTCGCATCGCCGGCATCCGCGAGTTCCAAACAACCTGGACGCAGATCACCTCTCGCCTTCGCAAGCGCTGACACAACTCCAGCGCACCCGAGCGCCACGCGCGCAGTGACAGATGCGGCGCACTGCATCCCGCTGGGGAGCAAGCCGGCGGAGCCAGTCGGGGCGGGCCCAAGGGGCTGCGCCATCACGCGTGGGCACTTACATCAGACAAAGCCGACCCCTAGGCTCACCCGCATGAACGAGCAGTCTGATGAGGTGATGGGTTGGCCAGATCTGGCAGATCCACGCACCGATACAGAGTTGCTTGAAGCCCACGTCGCCGGCGACCCAGATGCGTTCGAAGAGATCGTTCGGCGCCATCGCGATCGCCTATGGGCGGTGGCGATGCGGACGACTGGCAATCGGGAAGATGCCGCCGACGCGCTACAAGATGCCCTGATTTCCGCTTTCCGCCACGCCGATTCCTTCCGTGGGCAAGCGGCTGTGACGACGTGGCTGCATCGCATCGTGGTCAACGCGTGCCTCGATCGCCACCGCCGAGCCGCAGCCCGGCCGACGATTTCTTACCAAGCCACCCGCGAGGACGACACGCGCGCGGGCCTGCCTGAGCCGGCTGATCCACACGACGACTTGGCTCAGGCGGAGTTGCGGGTGGTCCTCCAAGACGCGTTACTTCAGCTACCTACAGACCAGCGGGCTGCCATCGTGCTCGTAGACGTGCAGGGGCTGCCCGTAGAGCAGGCAGCTGAGATCCTGGAAGTAGCGGTAGGGACCATCAAAAGCCGCTGTTCGCGCGGGCGGGCCAAGCTGGCAGAAATTCTCAAGGAACTGCGGAACCCCACAGGCGACAGTGGCGTCATAGCCCCGGGTCAACCGTCGGCTCACGCTGACGTTGTGCCCGAGCACGGCAGCAGCACTGTGGCTGGACCGGGGTCTTCAGCCCATGGTGCCGCCGCCGCGCGCGATGAAGCAGGAGAGTTATGAGCGACCTCGAATTTGAAGATCCAGCCGAGCGC
The DNA here is from genome assembly GCA_041192885.1 of Actinomycetota bacterium. Classification (GTDB taxonomy): domain Bacteria; phylum Actinomycetota; class Actinomycetes; order S36-B12; family UBA5976; genus RFTO01. Next base: position 7,043 of record JBEHCB010000167.1, on the reverse strand, counting down.
CACAGCAACAGCTCGGAAAGCACCGAGATCAGAGAGTCCGCCTACCTGGACCCAGAACTGAGCCTGATGTTGGCCATCCTTGGCCCAGCGCACACTCCTATGCCTGATGACGTGTGGGCGCGGATGCAGACGGCCATCGCAGTGGAGTCAGCCGCGCGGGAGACCGGCGCAGCAGAAGCCTCGGACTCAGCACCACGTCTGGCGGATGGATTCAGGGCGGCCGATGACGCTCTTACTGGTCGCCCTGGTACAGCCCAGGAGCACCCCTTTCCCGCAGTGACCGCATCTGCACCCACGTCACTCTCCGATGCGAACGACGCCGACGGTGAACCTTCCGTTGTGAGCCGGATGCGCGGTCGCACGAGATTCAACTTCATCGCTGCCGCAGCCGTTGCTGCTGCAGCTGGCGGCGTTTGGCTGATCGGTGGCAACCACATAGCCAGCAACAGGCCGTCGACGGTAGCTGAACAATCAAGTGTGAACATGGGTGATTCGCAGATGCGGATCGCCGGAACCCCTGTGAACTCAGCTCCTGGAACCACGGGCACGATGGCAGATAGCGATGTTTCGGCGGTTGCTGTTGTCGCTGTGAGCGGAAAGACGTATCACCGCGAATCCTTGGCAACTGAAGTGCAGCCTCTCGCGGATGGCGAACTGCAGCCGAGTGTCGATGCAAGTGATGTGCCGGCCGTCTTTGCAAAGTCGGCCGAGTGCATCCAGGCTGAAGTGTCGCGCCTCGCTTATGAGGACCCGAACACCAAGGTCACCGCAGATATGGGCTTTATTGACGGCGAACCAGTTGGCGTTGTTGTGGAGACCAATACCGCCGACGAAACCGCTGCGCCAAGGATTTTCCTGGCAGATAACTCCGGCATCTGCACCTTGCAGCCGATTGAGACTTCAGGCAAGTAACGCACGGGCGCGGCTTTACCGCGTGTTCGACTTCCGTGTTGAGTCGCCCGGAGAGGTTTCTGCCCGAGGTTCATGCTGTTGCGCAGAGGCCGCTCTAGGCTTGCAGCCATCACGGACAGCGCGCACTGCGCCGTCAGATGCGCATCGAGGAAGCCATGACCACACCACTGACATCCCATCAGGTCGCCATCATCGGCAGTGGCCCGGCCGGGTACACCGCAGCCATTTATCTTGCACGCGCGCAACTGCAGCCCATCATGTTCGAAGGTGCGGTCACTGCTGGCGGTGCATTGATGAACACCACCGAGGTCGAGAACTTCCCCGGTTTCCCCACGGGGATCATGGGTCCAGAGCTCATGATGGCTATGCGCGCCCAAGCCGAACGCTTCGGTACGACTTTCGTGACAGATGATGTGACGGAACTCGACCTCAACAGCGAGGTGCGGACAATCACTACCGGCTCCAGCGGCTCATTCACATCGCGCGCCGTGGTGCTGGCAATGGGCTCGGGTTACAGGGAACTTGGCCTCCCAGACGAGAAGCGGCTCTCGGGTCGCGGTGTCTCATGGTGCGCCACATGCGACGGCTTCTTCTTCCGCGATAAGGCGATCGCCGTCGTCGGCGGTGGCGACTCGGCGATGGAAGAAGCGACGTTCCTCACTCGCTTCGGCACCAAGGTTTATGTCATCGTCCGCACTGACAAATTGCGCGCAAGCAAGATCATGGTCGACCGAGCCACAGCAGATCCGAAGATTGAGTTCGTGTGGAACTCGCAAGTTACTGCGATCCATGGTGAGGAGTCAGTGACTGGAGTGCAGTTGACTGACACGGTCACCGGTGCAGCGCGCGACTTGGATCTGCAAGGGCTGTTCATCGCCATCGGCCATGACCCGCGAAGTGAGTTGATCCGCGGAGTGGTCACTTGCGATGACGCCGGTTACGTCGTCACCAATCACGGCACCCGCACCAATATTGACGGGGTGTTCGCCTGCGGTGACCTGGTGGACCACACCTACCGCCAGGCCATCACTGCCGCCGGCTCTGGCTGTGCCGCCGCCCTTGATGCGGAACGTTGGCTGGCGGCTCACTAGGGTTCGCATAACCCGCGAACGAGGAGGACACCATGGGCGAGTTCACCAAGAACGTCACCGATTCATCATTTGCCGCTGACGTCATTGAGGCCAGCAAGACTGGTCCTGTCTTGGTCGATTTCTGGGCCGAATGGTGCGGTCCGTGCCGTCAGGTTGCACCCATCCTCGACCAGATCGCTGCCGAGAACGTCGGCAAGTTGACCATCGCGAAGATGAACACCGACGAGAACCAGGTGACGCCGGCTTCCTTCGGAATCCGCTCCATCCCGACCATGATCGTGTTCCACAATGGCGAGATGGTGAAGCAGATCGTCGGGGCGAAGCCGAAGCCGGCACTGGAAGCAGACCTCGCCGACTTCATCGGCTGAGCCACTCTCTTAGTTTTCGTCTACGCCGCCGATGTCAGATCAGTTACGACCGTTGCTGCGGCTTGGCGACACCCATGCTGCGGTCGCAGCCGTGCGGGCAATCTTGCGCAAAGTGGGATGTCTGGCGCCGCATGAACCTGAACTGGACGTTGTTGATGTGCAACTAGCAACAGCTATCCGCTTCTTCCAACAAAGTCACGGGCTCAAGGCCGATGGGATCGTCGGCCCCCAAACCTGGGCACGACTGCAGGAAGCGCAGTGGGATCTGGGAGAACGCGAGTTGCGGTTTCGGCCCGAGGCGATGATGCGCGGGCGCGACGTAACCGCACTGCAACGCAGACTTTCCGATTTGGGCTTCAACTGCGGCCGGGTTGACGGAATCTTCGGTCCGCGCACTGAGGATGCTCTCCGAGAATTTCAGGAAAACATCGGCCTTGGCCCCGATGGCATCTGCGGGTCGGCGACTGTGGCCGCGTTTCATGCCCTGGCTCGTGCCATCACGGGCGGGCGACCAGAGCGACTGCGTGATTCACATTCCTTTGATGGCCAACGAACCGGATTAGCCGGGAAGGTCATCGTTCTTGATCCCGGTCACGGTGGTGAAGATCTCGGGTGCGTTGCGAGCGGGTTGATTGAGCGTGACGTGGTGGCTGATATCGGGCTGCGTGTTGAGCGCCTGCTATCGGAGCAGGGAGCGGTCGTGTTGACCACCCGACCAGCGCACCTGAACGCCGGTGCAGTGCCGGATGACGCGGCTCGTGCCCTGTTTGCCAATTCTCAGCAGGCCGATGCAGTGCTGTCGCTGCACTTGGATTCGTGCGAGTCACACCTAGCTTCGGGGGTGGCGGCTTTCTACTACGGCGGTGGCAGGCAAGGTGGGCACAGTCAAACGGGCGAGATGCTCGCATGGGAGCTGGTGGATTCAGTCTCAGCGGCGACTGGGTTGACCAACTTACGTGCACACACCCGGCAGTGGGATTTGTTGAGATTGACCACCATGCCGGCGGTTCGCCTGTACATGGGCTATGTGAGCAACGACTCTGACGCCCGCAGATTCGCCGACGGAACCTTCCGGGATCTCATGGCGCAAGCTCTGACACAAGCACTTGCGTCTACTTTCACACCGGTGGCTGTTGGTGCCTGACCTGCCACGCAGCCCCGGCATCTTGGATGCCGATGATCCAGATCGCGGCCATGGCGAGTTTTATGAATCAGTTGGTGTCGGTCCACACCCACAGCCGTGGCCAACCGGTGAGCATTTCGACGTCGAGTTGTTGGCTGCTGGCGATAAGCGCAACGTAGTTGACAAGTACCGATATTGGTCAGTAAATGCGATTCGCGACGACTTGGATCGCACCCGCAGTAGATTGCATGTTGCGATTGAGAACTGGCAACATGACTTGAACATCGGCGCAATCGTTCGAACCGCGAATGCGTTCAACGTCGCCGCCGTGCACATTGTTGGGCGCAAACGGTGGAATCGCCGTGGCGCTATGGTGACCGACAAGTACATGCACATCAACCACCACCCAGATGTTCCCGACTTCGCCGCATGGGCAGCCGCTGCGCAAACTCCCATCATCGGAGTCGAAAATGTTCAACCGGCAACGCAGCTGCATGTGACTAAATTTCCCAATATGTGCGTTCTATTTTTCGGTAATGAAAGTACTGGGCTCAGCGACGAAGCCATCGCCGCATGCGCAAGTCTCGTTCAAATCGAACAACACGGTTCAACCAGATCGATGAACGCATCCGCTGCTGCCGCAATCGCAATGTGGGCATGGATGATTCAGCAATAGGCACTCGTCTCGCTGAGTTTTCTCAGAATAGACAAAGCCGCAAAGATGCTAGCCTGCCTCACGAAACGTAAGGGGGGCTAGGTGGCCAACTATCTCGTTGGTGACGAAGCTAATAGGGCGCGACCGGCTGCCGCCGGAATGCCGCTGCAATTTGACACGCCCAACACATGGCGCAGCAACGCTCGTCGAGCGTTGGGGCGCCACCAAAGACTGGTTGTCTTCACTGATCTGATCGCAGTGACGACCGCGGCGCTGCTCGCTGCCTTGTTGCGCTTCAGGGATGTATTCATCGGCGCACATGTAAGTGCATACATCCCCGTGATCATCGCCGCGTGGTTGATCATCCTGACGATGCGGAATTCCTACAGCTTGCAGGCGCTTCAACATCGAGGGAGGCAAGCGAGCAACATCCTCGAAGCCCCGTTCTTTGTCTTCCCCGCCGTTGCTGGTATCTCTTATGTCTTCAAGGATTCACTGTCTCGCGCCTTTCTGATCTTTGCAGTCATTTTCAGCACGTCTTTTCTGATGCTTGGTCGGCTTCTCATCATGCGTGCTTCGTCCGCCTATCACCTGCTTGATCCCATGCAACAGCGAACCCTGGTTATCGGGCAGTGGGTGCTTCCATCCCAGCGCACGAACCAGCCCCAGATGTCAAATGTGATCGAGGTGAAGCCTCCGGCAGCGGGTGATTTCGATGCATGGCTCGAGTCAGTCGTGCAGCATGCAAGCAACGATCATGTCGATGCAGTGGTGCTCGCATCTGACCACAATCTGCTCCCCGCCCAAGTTCAACGTTTGTCTTGGGCCTTGGAAGGAAGTGTGGATTTGGTGAGCGTCGTGTCTGTCGGCACTCTCGGGCGGCGAGCGTTTCTGCGCACAACTGAGTCAGGCACATACCTTCATCTGCTTGATGTAGGGCTAACTGGGCCGAAAGCGTTTGCCAAGCGATTGTTCGATATCACTGTCAGCTCATTCAGTTTGCTACTGCTAAGCCCCTTGTTCGTGCTCACCGGGTTGGCCGTACGGCTCAGCAGCCGTGGCCCTGTGTTCTACGTTCAAGAACGCATAGGGCTGCATGGCGTGCTTTTTGCATTCCCAAAGTTCCGTTCGATGCGTGTCGGCGCAGCCCATGAGCGCGCTGAGATCTTGGGCGCACCAGACAGCGACATGCTGAATCGCTATCGGACTGATCCCCGAATTACCAAGGTGGGCCGAGTTATCAGGCGCCTCTCGATTGATGAAATCCCTCAGATTTGGTCTGTGCTTAAAGGCGATATGTCCATTGTGGGGCCAAGACCGGTCTTGGTTGAGGAGATGGACCAGGTTGAACATGTTGACCGCCGCCGGCACATCGCGAAACCAGGTCTTACTGGCTTGTGGCAGGTGAGCGGCCGCAAGGAAGTTCCCTGGAGCGAGCGCATGAGAATGGACCTGGAATACATCGAAAACTGGTCACTGGCCGGCGATGTTCTGTTGGTAATTCGCACCTTGGGCGCCGTGGTAACCGGTCGCGGCGCGATGTAATCGTTACTCCCCGTGAGGGGCAATCACGCTGATGATTCGATGCAAGTCCTCAACATCAGCAAAACGGATCGTGATATCTCCGCGTTCAGCAGTTCGGGAGTCTGCGTAGGTGATAGTCACCTGCGTGTCCAGGAGATCTTCCAATCGCTGAGCGGCATCGAGGAAATCAGCATGACTTTTCGCAGTGCGCTGTGCTGGCGACTTCTTCTTTGGCGCGCGCGTCGCGCCACTGGAGATGATTTCTTCAACGCTTCGGACGCTTAACCCTTCAGCGACAATCCGTGCTGCCAGTGCTTCGGCGCGAGCGTCGTCATTCAGTGCCAGCAATGCCCGGGCATGGCCGGCGGACAACACCCCGGCTGCGACTCGCTTTTGGACACTTGCCGGAAGGCGCAACAGCCGCAATGTGTTTGTCACCTGAGGACGGCTGCGGCCGATTCGAGTTGCCAATTGCTCTTGTGTGCATCCGAAATCATCGAGCATTTGTTGATAGGCAGCTGCTTCCTCCAACGGATTCAAATCAGCACGGTGAAGGTTTTCCAGCAGTGCGTCGCGCAACATGTTGCCGTCGTCCGTCACGCGGATGATTGCGGGGATCGACGTTTGCCCGGCGATGGTTGATGCGCGTAGACGCCGTTCCCCGGCGATCAACTCGTAGCGACCATCATCGATTGGGCGCACGACCACCGGTTGCAATAAACCGATCTCAGTGATGCTGTGCACCAACTCATCCATCGCCTCCGGATCGAAGACGTGGCGAGGCTGTTTGGCGTTTGGTTGGATACTGGCGATAGGCAGGTACGCGAACTGCGCTGCAGACTCAGGTATGCCCTCCATGGTCTCCGGAGCGTTCGCTTGAGGTGAACGGACGGTGCCAGACGCGTTCTCGGCGGTTGAGTCACCGGCTGTTGTGGCGAGCAATGATCCGAGCCCGCGGCCGAGGCCGCCTTTGGCAGATGTCGATGCCATGACGCAGTCCTTCCATTCATCCAGCTCGTTCGCAAACATTCATGCACAGCGGCGCTGATTGCACGCATCGCTGAGCAGGTGCCTGGCGTGAGCTCAACTTTTGTCTGTTATGTCGTTTTTGTGTGGTGTGTTCTGTGGATAACTTGTGTGTTTACGCGCATTTCTATCCCCAACTCACGTCCCTGGCGAGGTGGCGGCCCTCTCGGCCAATTGCCTTGCGGCGGCCACATACGCCTGGGCTCCAGAGGATCCCGGGTCATACTGCACAACGGTCTGCCCGAACGATGGAGCTTCGGACACCCTGACTGAACGGGGGATCACGGCGTCCAACACCTGGGCGCCGAAGTGAGCACGGACATCGTCAGCCACCGAACCGGAGA
>JBEHCB010000166.1:0-5338 GCA_041192885.1 Actinomycetota bacterium | reverse complement strand
GAAATTGTTCCGCCCAGTCGAATGTTGAATGATCACGCACACTTCTGGCCATTGAACTCAGCCGTTGGTGTTGGGTATCAACTGGGTCGAGGGCAGCATGCAGGATGGCTGCTCGCATGCTTGCAGTCGAGTACGGGTTTGCTAAGTGGGCCTGCGCAAGTTCATGCGATGCGCCTGCAAATTCGCTCAGCACAAGCGCGCCTGCGTGGGCGCTTTGCGGTTTCGCTGCAGATTTGACTGCCACGTATTCCTTCGCGACCAAGTTCATGCCGTCACGCAGCGGCGTCACCAACATTACGTCTGCAGCTGCGAAGTACGGCACGAGCGACTGCGGATCGAATGAGTCGATTATCAACCGGATGGGACTGTGTCGGCTGGTGCTGGTCAAACCCACTGCGGATCCGAAAGCTGCGCTCACGCGACGGGCTTCCCGGATGTACGCCGGTGAAGTTTGGCGGCTGGGGCTGGCGATTTGCAGAAACACCGTATGCGCCGCATTCAACGATCCATCCGCAATCAGCGATGCCACGACCTCAGCCTTGGCGGACAAGCCTTTGGTGTAATCCAGTCGGTCCACCCCTAAGAGCAGCAACGTCGGATTGCCAAGACCTTCGCGGATCCGCGCCGCGGCTTCCGCGGTCGTCGCACTTTGGGCATGCCCAGACAGGCGGGGGGTGTCCACGCTGGCTGGGATAGACACCAGATGAGGGTGGTTTGGCGTCGCCGACGAGTGATCTGCGTCGGCTGTCATCGCGAGAACTCGCCGGAAATTCCCAAGGCATCCGGGGGTTTGGAAACCCAGGGTATGCGCGCCGCGTAGCCCTTCGACGATTTCGCTGCGCCATGGCAGGCGCATAAAGATCTCAGGCGGGGGAAAGGGAATGTGCAGGAAGAACCCGATGACTAGATCTGGGCGTCGACGGCGCAAGATCGTCGGCAGCAACTGGAGCTGATAGTCATGGATCCACACTCTCTGTCCCGGCACAGCGTGGGCGTCAATAGCCTTGGCGAACTGATGTGCGACGCGCTCGTGATGTGCCCACAGACGCACGGGGTATTGGCTTGTTGCCACTGCATCGTGATAGGTCGGCCACAGGCTTGAGTTGCAGATGGTGTCGTAATGCACAGCAACATCGTTAGCGCTTGCGCTGACAGTCACATGGTCGCAGGCACAGGGCCATGGCACGGTTGGGTCGGGCTGCTCGTTGCCTGGTTGTGACTCGCTCTCTTGCACATTGGGAAGTCCCACCCATGTTGTGCGATGCCGGTGGGCGATGGGATGTAGTGCTGAGATCAAGCCGCCTGGTGCAGGCGCCCACCGACCAGCGTCCACGCGCCATGGCAGCCGGTTGGCAACCAGCATCAGCGGTGCTTCGCGCATAAAGGTTGTTGTTCCCCGCTCTGGGGACGCACAAACTCTTGGGTACGCTTGGCTGACTCATTGCGGACGTTTTAGCGTTGAGTCATCGCCGACGTGGCGCAACTGGTAGCGCACTCGACTTGTAATCGAGCGGTTAGGGGTTCAAGTCCCCTCGTCGGCTCTGTTTGGATACGGACCCGAACAAGCAGAAAACCCGCCCCGATTTCTCGGGGCGGGTTTTCTGTTAGCCGAAGCTAGATCACGGGGTCTCGAGTGCAGCCACGCGGCTCAGCAGATCGGCAACCTGAGTCTTCAGGGTGGCGATGTCGCTGGAGTTGGTGGTCACTGCGGCACTCACAGCGGCGACATCGGTCTTCAACTGCTCGATGTCGTTCGCAAACGTGGTGCTGGCGGTCTGCAGAGCAGCGAACGCGCTGTCGTAGCCGGCAATCGCGGTCTGCATGGCAGCCACAGCGTCGGTTGCGGCCGCGGCGTTTGTCGCCAGGGTGCCGAAGTCGGCCTTGATCTGCTCGATGTCGTTGCTGTTGGTGGCAACGGCAGCGGCCAGAGCGGTTGCCGCAGTGGCGCTCGCGTCAGATGCAGACTGCAGCAGCGCCAACGCCGCAGCGTTGGTGTCAGCGGAAGCTTGGGCAGCGGTGATCGCCGCCGACAGCTCGTCGCCGACTGCGTCGAGGTTCGCGTTCAGGGCAGCATCGGCAATCTGCAGGTCGGTGATGTCGCTGGTGTTCGTGTCAACCGTCGCCGACAGCGCCAGGTGGTCAGATGCCAACTCGCCCAACGCGTCCGACAAAGCCGAGAAGTTGGCGTCGTTGTTGGCGTTGGTGTCATCGAATGCAGCCATCAAGTCGTCGATCTGCAACTGCAGATCCTCGGCGTTGGCAGCCAGCTCGTCGGACAGCGTCGCCTCGGCATCGCTGGCGCGCTCAATCTCATCGGCAAGGTCAGCCGCGGCAGCCTTGTCGTTCGACAAGTTCGCCAACGCGTCGTCAGTCTGCTCGACGTATGCATCGAAGGCTTCGGTGAGGCCGTCAACACCGCCAAGTGCAGTGTCGGCAAAGTCCGCGAAGTCTGCAGCCAAGGTGTCGACGGCGTCGGAGGTCTCGTTTGCGGCAGCCGCAACAGCGTTCAAGCTGTCAAACGACGGCAACGCGAAAGCAGTCTCGCGACGACGGCATTCTTCGTCTTCAGAGAGAACGCGAATGTATTTCGCCGGCGTCACACATGCGCTGATGGCAGTGTCCGCGGCAACCTGATCAGTGTCAACCGTGGTAGCGAAGGCGGTTCCGCCAGCCACCACCAGTCCAACCACAACACCCGCCACAAGACGAGCATGCTGTCCGAGTTTCATGCTGGGCCCTTCCCAAATAATCGAACGGTGCGCCTGAGTGACGCTGAGTCGGTATTCTGACGCAATTGCAAGGTTTTGGCTAGCCCCAAATCCCCCGCTTGGATTTGTCAATTATCGAAGCAAGCAACCGCTGATTTGAAAATTCGCTGCATTTTCGTCGTCGCCCACGCGCCGAAGATTCTTGGCTTTTCCACAGGCTGGGGATAAATCACCGCTCGGGTTCGATTTGCCCGCACTTCCGGGGGTCTCACCGGCACGGTCGGCACAGCGTCTGCTGGTGGATCGTGGGAAGGAGGCAGGCCCGAAAAACAGTTGAGCCGCCCCATTGCTGGGAGCGGCTCAACTGTTTCCCGGTTCAGGATTCTGGCGAAACCTGTACCGCTGGTATCACGGCGTGGGCGTCAGAGCAGCAACTGCTGCTTCGAGTGCCGCAACCTGGCCTTCAAGGGTGGTGACTCGGGTGGCCAAGCTGGTGATGTCTGCCTGGATGGCGGTCACCGAGGCAATCAACGTGTCCATGTTGGAGCCGATCTCCGCGGTGATCGCGTCGAGGTTGGCGTTGATTGCTGCATCTGCCGACTGCAGGTCGGTGATGTCGCTGGTGTTCGTGTCAACCGTTGCCGACAGCGCCAGGTGGTCAGATGCCAACTCGCCCAACGCATCAGACAACGCCGAGAAGTTCGCGTCGTTGTTGGCGTTGGTGTCATCCATAGCAGCCAGAGTGTCGTCGATCTGTGCCTGCACGTCCGCCAACGTCTCGCCGGTTCCGGCGATCGCGGCATCGACGTCAACCAGCGCTGACTGAATGTCGGTGATGTCATTCGTGTTCACGTCGACGGTTGCCGAAAGGTCGAGGTGGTCCGTTGCAAGTGCGGCCAAATCAGCAGCCAACGCGCTGAAGTTTTCGTCGTTGCTTGCACTCTGATCGGTGATGCCGGAGTTGATGTCATCAATTTGCGATTGCAAATCTTCGGCACTTGCCTGGAAGTCATCTGCCAACGCAGCTTCAGCGTCGCTGGCACGCTCGATCTCGTCGGCTAAACCGTCAGTAAGGCTCTCTGTCGTGTCAGACAAGTCCGCTAGAGCAGCTGTGTTGCCGTCGACAAAGTCAGCGAAATCAGCTGCGAGCTGGTCGCCTGCATCGCTGGTCTCGTTCAAGGCTTCTGCAACAGTCAGCAGCGCCTCTGGCGACGGGAATGAGATTGCGACCTCACGACGACGGCACTCTTCACCTTCGTTGAGGACGCGGACGTACTTGGCCGGCGTCACACAGCCGGTGAACGACGTGTCAGTCGCCAAGGCATCGGTGTCGACGGTTGTTGCGAATGCGGTGCCGGATGCGACGATTAAACCAACTGCCACTCCTGCGACCATGCGAGCGTTGCGCTTCATGTTCACTGTGATCCCTCCCTGGGGCCCATCGATGATGAGCGTGAGTATCGCTGCCGATCTGGACGGAGCGAGCTTGTGAATTTTATGTCTATTCATTGATGTTTGGGAAGGGTGGCAGGTTCCAGAAATTGCGGAGATTTCGTGAATTGTCGGTTAACGAGTTCGCGCGAGGGCCGGCAGTCGACCCGCTTCGCACGCTGATACGTTGAGCTAGCTCTAATGACAGCCGTGTAATTTATCCGCTAAGGTGGGGGCTGGCCGCTTGCGCACGTACTCTGCTGTTTCGCGCTGTTGCAGAGCGGCTGATTCCGGCGCGCAGAAGGAGGACCAGATGTCGGCTATGCACGGCGATGCAGCCGCGACTAGCGCCCCTCTGACGGCGCTAGACCAGCAAATTCTGGCATTTGAGCGCGAATGGTGGCGCTACTCCGGCGCCAAGGAGCAGGCAATCAAGGACACCTTCGATATGACGCCGGCCCGCTATTACCAAGAGTTGAGCAGAATCATGGAAGACCCAGCCGCCCTGGCCCACGATCCGTTGCTGGTCAAGCGCTTGATTCGCCTGCGCGCCCAGCGCCATACAGCTCGTACGGGGCGCCCAGTCGCCGGTTGATATCCCCCGACATCTATTCAGTCGTAGACCTGGGCTGGATTGCCGCCAAAGCGACCCCCGATTTGCACTCGACAGGGGAGAGTGCCAACAATATGCCTTAGCACTCGGGACCCCCGAGTGACAACAGTGACAACACTGCGGTCTGGCAATCCAGCTGTGAACCGTTGTTGATGTGCCCGTGCGCATCGGCGGCAGGTTCAGTCGTCGCGGACACTGGCATTGCGGACCAACGAACGTGATCCATGGAGGACCACAACCAATGGCAAAGATCATCGCGTTTGACGAGAACGCACGCCGCGCCCTCGAGCGCGGGATGAACACCTTGGCCGACGCCGTCAAGGTGACTCTCGGCCCCAAGGGACGCAATGTGGTGTTGGAGAAGAAGTGGGGCGCACCCACGATCACCAACGACGGTGTCTCCATCGCCAAGGAAATTGAGCTCGACGATCCGTACGAGAAGATCGGTGCTGAGCTGGTCAAGGAAGTTGCTAAGAAGACCGACGATGTCGCCGGCGATGGCACAACGACCGCAACCGTGTTGGCACAGGCCATGGTGCGCGAAGGTTTGCGCAACGTTGCAGCCGGCGCCAACCCGATGTCGTTG
>JBEHCB010000165.1:0-2590 GCA_041192885.1 Actinomycetota bacterium | reverse complement strand
ACCTGAGCCAGTATTTGCCGTTCATCACATCCGACTAGCGAACTACCCAATCAGCGTCGAAACAGCCGCTGCTGACGCTAATCTGCCAACCGTGCCACTCGCCTCGGCCGGTATCGGCTCGAATGCCGCCGTCACCCTCCGAGGGGTTCATAAGAGTTTTGGTTCCGTGAAGGCTGTGGACGGCGTCGACCTCGATGTTCGCGACGGTGAGTTCCTGACGCTGCTTGGACCATCGGGCAGCGGCAAGACCACGGTTTTGCGCCTGATTGCCGGGTTCGAATCACCCGATGCAGGTGTGATCGAGCTTGATGGCACACCGGTGACATCTGCACCGCCGTACGAGCGGGATGTGAACACCGTTTTCCAGGACTACGCGCTGTTTCCGCACATGAGCGTGCAAGAAAATGTCGAATACGGCTTGCGAGTTCGCAAAGTGCCGAAGGACGAGCGACGCGCTCGGGCGGTTGAGGCGTTAGCGCAGGTGCAACTGCCGGACATCGGTGCCCGCAAGCCATCGCAACTGTCGGGCGGACAACGCCAGCGTGTTGCTCTGGCTCGTGCATTGGTGAACAAGCCGAGAGTCTTGTTGCTTGATGAACCACTAGGCGCTTTGGACTTGAAGCTTCGCAGGCAGATGCAGGCTGAGTTGAAAGACATCCAAACTCAAGTGGGCATCACATTCATCTTCGTTACCCACGACCAAGAAGAAGCCTTGAGCATGAGCGATCGCATCGCAGTGTTCGATGCCGGTCGGATTGTGCAATTGGGAAGTCCACTTGAGGTTTACACCCGACCTGGCAATCAGTTCGTTGCCGGATTCGTCGGCACCTCCAATGTGCTGACCCCGCAAGTGGCGCAGATGTTGACTGGCCGCAGCGGAATCGTCTGCATCAGACCAGAGCACATCAGCATCGCTGCGGGCGCGGCGCCTGGCGATGTCACCTCCGTTGCTGGCCTTGTCGCCGCGATCTCTTACGCCGGCGCATCCACTGATGTGCAGGTGGCTCTTGATGCTGGGCCGCAGATCACCGTGACCATCCCCAACACAACCAGCGCAGCGACCGTGCCGACGACCGGCGAGCGAGTGTGGTGCAGCTGGAGCAAGACCGACGAATTCGTCATCGCGCCGCGTTGACGATGCCCCTGTCGACTGCGTTGGTCGACCAGGGGTGACGATGCACAGAAGGGAAGAGCCATGCATCGAAAGAACCACCGCGCACCCCGTGCCACGCTCGTGGTGCTCGCTGCCGCCGCATTGGCGGTCGGCGCGTGCAGTTCCAGCAATGAAGCCAACAAGCGGCCCGAGCCGCCGAGCATGACCGCAGCAACAGCTGTGGGCGATGGCGAAGGCAAGCTCAACCTTGTTGCTTGGGCCGGTTACGCCGAAGACGGCAGCACCGACCCCAAGGTCGACTGGGTGACGCCATTCGAGAAGGCCACTGGCTGCCAGGTCAATGTGAAGATCGGCAACACCTCAGACGAGATGGTGACGCTGATGAAGACCGGTCAGTACGACGGTGTCTCAGCATCGGGCGACGCCACCTTGAAGATGATCTACAGCGGCGATGTGGCGCCGGTGAACACCGATTTGGTGCCTAACTACGCGACCGTCAGCAGTTTCTTGAAGGATCGCCCGTGGAACTCGGTCAACGGCCAGATGTACGGCATCCCGCACGGTTGGGGAGCCAACGTGTTGATGTGGAACCCGGCAATGGTCACCACGCCACCGACCAGCTGGTCCGCCGTGTTCGATGTCAATTCGCCGTACAAGGGCAAGATCACCGCATACGACGGCCCGATCTACATCGCAGATGCCGCGCTGTATCTGATGAAGACCAAGCCCGACCTCGGAATCACAGACCCGTACGCGCTGGATCAAACCCAGTTCAACGCCGCTGTTGACCTGTTGAAGCAGCAGCGCAAGATGATCGGCTCGTACTGGGCTGCGTACACCGATGAAGTGCAGTCGTTCGAGCAGGGCAGCAATGTGATCGGCACTGCTTGGCAGATCAACGCGAACCTGATCAACGGCAATGGCAAGGTGAAGGTCGACACCACGGTTCCGACCGAAGGCGCGACTGGTTGGTCAGACTCGTGGATGATCGCGGCCAAGGCCGCTCACCCGAACTGCATGTACAAGTGGATGGATTGGATCGTCTCCGCGGATGTGAATGCGCAGGTGGCAGAGTGGTTCGGCGAAGCGCCGGCCCAAACCCTGTCGTGTGACAAGACCACCGACAAGACCTTCTGCGATACCTACCACGCAACGGATGAGGCATATGCCAACTCCATTTATTACTGGACAACCCCGACTGCAGACTGCCTCGACGGCCGCGGCGCTATTTGTGTGCCGTATTCGGACTGGCAGAAGGCGTGGACATCAGTCAAGGGTTGATGTGGCGCTAGCTCGGACAACCGACCGTTGGGGGCAGGTGGATCCTGCCCCCAACGGCGTTCGCGCGCGCACATTCCGTTTTCTCAGTCGCCACCGAGCGACGCGATTGACCTTGTGGTTGTCGGCGCCGATGGCGTGGCTGGGTCTTTTGTACTTAGGTTCGCTGGCGACGATGCTGGTCGCTTCGTTTTGGTC
>JBEHCB010000164.1:0-4641 GCA_041192885.1 Actinomycetota bacterium | reverse complement strand
ACATTCCGTTGAAGGTCAACCAGGCCGGTGTTATCCCCGTCATCTTCGCGTCGTCGCTGTTGTACCTGCCGAACCTGTTCGTGCAGCTCAGTGGTTCCACTAACGGATTTGCGCAGTGGGTGTCGGCGAACTTCGCGTCTGGGTCGGCCGTTTACTTGCTGGCCAACTTCTCGCTTATCGTGTTCTTCACCTACTTCTATGTCGGCATCACCTTCAACCCGGAGGACACTGCCGAAGACATGCGCAAGTACGGCGGATTCATCCCCGGCCTGCGCGCTGGCAAGCCCACGGCTGACTACCTGCGCTATGTCATCAGTCGCATCACTTTGCCTGGCTCGCTGTACCTCGCTGCGATCGCGACGATTCCTTACATCGCGTACAACCAGTTGGGAGTCAGCGGCCGCTTCCTCTTCGGTGGCACCTCGCTGTTGATCATGGTCGGTGTCGGTCTCGACACCGTCAAGCAGATCGAGAGCCAGCTGCAGCAGCGCAACTACGAGGGGATCTGGCGCTAATGCGGATCCTTCTCATGGGCCCACCTGGCGCTGGGAAGGGGACACAAGCCGCGCTGCTGGCCCAGCAGTTGGACGTCCCGCACATTTCCACCGGTGACATCTTCCGCGCCAACGTCTCCCAAGGCACCGACCTCGGCAAGCAGGCGCAGGCGTTCATGGACAAGGGCGAGTATGTGCCCGACGATGTCACTAACGCGATGGTGCGCGATCGCTTGTCATGGGACGACGCTGTGAACGGCTTCATCTTGGATGGGTACCCCCGCACCACCGCGCAGGTCGCCGAGTTGGACTCGATGCTTGCCGACGCCGGCACCGTGCTGGATGTTGTCGTCGAGCTGCATGCCGACAGCGATGTGCTGGTTGACCGTTTGGTCAAGCGCGCCGCTGACCAAGGACGCAGTGACGACGACCCGTCTGTCATCCGCCGCCGCCTTGAGGTTTACGCCGAGCAGACTGCGCCGTTGCTGGATCTCTATCAAAGCCGCGGACTGCTGCGCGGCATCGACGGAATCGGCGAGATCGCCGACGTCACCGCTCGCCTTGTGGCTGCGGTCTCCTAGTCGATCGGCTCTGTTCATGCGCCTGCGCAACAGTTTGGAGATCAAGACTCCTGCGCAAATCGACTTGATGCGCAGAGCGGGCCTGATAGTAGCTGATGCTTTGGCTGCGGTCACCGCCGAAATCGGCGACGGTGTCACGACGGCGCAACTGAATTCCATTGCTCAAGATGTGATCCGCAAAAACGATGCGCAGCCGTCGTTCCTGGGCTATCACGGATACCCAGCCGTCATCTGCACCAGCGTGAACAACGAAGTTGTGCATGCCATCCCCAACGATCGGCCGCTGCGCGACGGCGACATCATCAGCATCGACTGCGGCGCATACATCGTCGACAACCGCGGAACTCAATGGCACGGTGACAGCGCAGTGACGGTGATCGTCGGCGGTGATCACGCAGGCAGTGCAGAGGACAAAGCGCTTTCCGACGTCACTCGCGACTCGATGTGGGCGGGGCTGGCTGCAGCGCAGGTTGGCGCGAAGTTGACCGACATCGGCGCCGCGATCGAAGCATGCGTGCGACGCGCACCTCACTATTACGGGATTCTCGAGGAGTACACCGGCCACGGCATCGGCACCGCGATGCACCTGGCACCGGCCGTTGAGAACTACGGCCCTGGCGGCCGCGGTCCGGTGCTGAAGGCGGGATTAGCGCTGGCGATCGAGCCGATGCTCACCTTCGGCTCGCCGGACACCGAGGTTTTGGCCGACGACTGGACAGTCGTCACTATCGACGGCAGCCGCGCAGCCCACTGGGAGCACACGGTTGCCGTGACCGACGAGGGCCCGTGGGTGCTGACCGCCGTCGATGGGGGAGCAGCCGCGTTCGCCGCGTTGGGCATCGCCAGCCCGGCCGCTGCCCGCGCCTGATCGCCCGCGGCACCTTGCTGTCGGATTTCGGCGGATTTTGGGGCTAGGCCAAATGGGAAGGCCCCGGCATGTGTGCGGCAGCGACCTCAAGCGAAGCAGTCGCCGAGCACAGCATGCCTGGGGCCGACCGCGACCCGCTTGCCTGAGAAGCAGCGGCGGACCGCTGCGCCTGAGACCCTGGCTTCGCGCGGAAAATAGGCGGCGGGTAGCCTTGCCCCTCGCGCCTGAAAAGGTGCAAACCTCGTCTGCCCGCCCCCGGGAAGTCGGGGACAAGCATGCATCGGCACCGCCGGTGCGGCTGTGAACTGAGAATCACGACGACTGAAAGGTGCGCGCGCGAACTTATGGCCAAAAAGGAAGGCGCGATCGAGCTCGAGGGCACGATCACCGAAGCATTGCCGAATGCAATGTTTCGCGTCGAACTTGAGAACGGCCACAAGGTGCTCGCACACATCAGCGGCAAGATGCGTATGCACTACATCCGCATCCTGCCCGACGACCGCGTAGTCGTCGAACTGTCGCCGTACGACCTCACTCGCGGTCGCATCGTCTACCGATACAAGTAAACGTCGCATACATCAGCAGAAAGCCAGCAGGAGAAACAACATGAAGGTCCAGCCGAGCGTCAAGCCGATCTGCGACAAGTGCAAGGTGATTCGCCGTCACGGGCGAGTCATGGTGATCTGCGAGAACCCGCGCCACAAGCAGCGTCAAGGCTGATTGCGGCTCGTCACTCGCGGCACTCACAACTGAACAACGCGTCATCCGACACCTGCGGCAGTAGTGCCCGCTGCAGGACGACACCCCTGGACCGGATTGCCGGGGACCTCACGAGGCGGTGAGGACTGATGACGCTCCACACGACCGGACGACAACCTAAAAGGATGGAATAACGCCCATGGCACGTCTCGTTGGTGTCGATCTTCCGCGCGATAAGCGCCTTGAGATCGCACTCACTTACATCTACGGCATCGGCCGTAGCCGCTCCCAGGAGATCCTGGCTGCCACCGGAGTCAGCGGCGACTTGCGCGTCCGCGACCTGACCGATGAGCAGCTGGTCCCTCTTCGCGACTACATCGAAGCCCAGTTCAAGGTCGAGGGTGACTTGCGCCGCGAGGTGCAGGCCGACATCCGTCGCAAGGTTGAAATCGGCTCCTACCAGGGTTTGCGGCACCGTCGCGGCCTGCCTGTGCGCGGACAGCGCACTCACACCAATGCGCGCACCCGCAAGGGCCCGCGCAAGACGGTCGCCGGCAAGAAGAAGGTCGGCAAGTAATTCACCCGCACCCCGTCATGCGGGCTGCCTAGACCATCGAACGAAGAAGGAAACACATGCCCCCCAAGACTCGCTCCGCCGGTGCGGCCAAGAAGCCGCGTCGCAAGGAGAAGAAGAACATCGCCCACGGGCACGCTCACATCAAGAGCACGTTCAACAACACCATCGTGTCCATCACCGACCCGACCGGCGCCGTCATCGCTTCGGCATCCTCCGGCCAGGTGGGCTTCAAGGGCACGCGTAAGTCGACCCCGTTCGCCGCGCAGATGGCCGCCGAGTTGGCAGCCAAGCGCGCGATGGAGCACGGCATGCGCAAAGTTGACGTGTTCGTGAAGGGCCCGGGTTCGGGCCGCGAGACCGCGATCCGCTCGCTGCAGGCCACCGGCCTGGAGGTCGGCTCGATCTCTGATGTGACCCCCGCCGCCCACAACGGTTGCCGTCCGCGCAAGCGCCGCCGCGTCTGAAAGTTTGAAGGAGACACACCACCATGGCTCGTTACACAGGTGCTGACTGCAAGCGGTGTCGCCGCGAGAAGGTCAAGCTTTTCCTCAAGGGTTCCAAGTGCGAATCACCGAAGTGCCCGCTTGAGTCCCGTCCTTACCCGCCGGGCCAGCACGGCCGCGGTCGCACGAAGGACTCCGAGTACCTGCTGCAGATGCGCGAGAAGCAGAAGTGCGCTCGCATCTACGGTGTGCTCGAGAAGCAGTTCCGCGGTTACTACCACGAGGCACAGCGCCGCGCCGGCAAGACCGGTGAGAACCTGTTGGTCCTGCTCGAACAGCGTTTGGACAACGTGGTTTACCGCGCCGGCTTCGCCAAGTCCCGCGACATGGCCCGCCAGCTGGTGCGCCACGGCCACTTCATGGTCAACGGCCACAAGGTCGACATCCCGTCGTACCAGGTCAGCCCGAGCGACATCATCGACGTGCGCAACGACTCCCGTGAGTTGACGCCGTTCCTGGTCGCGCAGGCCGAACTGGGCGACCGCACCGCCCCGGCGTGGATGGAGGTTGTGCCGAACCGCATGCGCATCCTGATCCACAACAACCCGGTGCGCGGCAACATCGACACCCTCGTGCAAGAGCAGCTCATCGTCGAGCTTTACTCCAAGTAATCCCTTCGCTCGAGCTCTGCGGGCCCGCAGAACTCGAGCACAACAATCGCGACGTCATATAGAGGTCGTCGCCGGAAGGAACAACAGTGCTCATCTCATTCCACCCCGAGGTCAAGGAAGAGAAACTCTCGGACTACCGCTCGAAGTTCACCGTTTCGCCGTTGGAGCCGGGTGTCGGTTACACGCTCGGTAACTCACTGCGCCGCACGCTGCTGTCGGCGATCCCGGGCGCGGCGATCACCAACCTGCGCATCGAGGGCGTGCTCCACGAGTTCACCGCCATGCCGGGCATGGTCGAGGACATCGTC
>JBEHCB010000163.1:0-6329 GCA_041192885.1 Actinomycetota bacterium | reverse complement strand
AGTCAGCGATCAACCACAGGGCGGTCACCAGACCGGCGGTCATGACCGTCACCAAAACCCACCCGGGCACATCTCCACGAGAAGACAGCAACCTTGATCGAGCAGTTGCGATGAGCCTGGTCGGCGTAGTTTGCATTCGAGCGGGTGCGTGACCTTGAGGAGTTTTGCGCAACTGGCTCCTACGTGATTCTCGCCGCATCATCCTGCACCTCCGTACCAACTGAGCTACCGCTCGCTTTCAGATCACTCGTACCTGGATTGACGCATCCGGGACTTGCTCAGTTCCGCACATCACAACCCGGCCTTGAACGACGCCAACCCAGGCAACAGCGCTACCAACACCGTTGCGGGCAGAGTCAGGAACACCACGGGGGCGAGCATCGCGACTTCTCGACGCCCAGCGTCGGCCAAAACCTGCTGATTGCGGCTGCTGCGAGCGTCCTTGGCTTGCGCCCGAATTGCCGAGGCAACCGGGACTCCGCGTTCAGCGCAGCCGGCGAGTACATCTGCGAGGGACCTCCACAACGAGTTGCTTTCGCGATTTCGTGAAGCTCGAAGAGCGGAAGCCACCGGCATGCCAGCATCTATTTCCCCGCAGATCTGGCGCAGAGCGTGACCTGCAATCCCATCGACCATGGTGGCGACAGCACGCAGGGACTGGCTCAAACTGAGTCCAGCGCTGATGTGCAACGAAAGCAGATCCGCAATGTGCGGGACCTCGTCCCCAAGTAGTCGTGCGTGGCGAATCTGGCGGCGCGTGCGTTGGTTCTGGGCAAACCAGGCACCTGCAGCGCAGCCGATCACTGCTGCAGGAACTGCGAGGACTGGTCGCTCAGGCGACAGCACAGCCGCCAGTAGCACCGATGCGAGCAGCCCGATTCCTGCAGCCATTGCGTCTTCGGAGTCGAGTCGAGGCTTGGAAACGTGGAACCTTGCTGACGCCCGGCGGGAAGGCAAGCGCCAACCGGGTTCAACCCAGGGCATAACTCGCGACTCCCATTTGGAGATCTGGCTAGCTCGGCTGCCGACGAAAGCTCCAGCAGTCGCGAGCATCAAGGCACATGTGAGCGCGATTCGAATGGAGCTCAAGGTCGCATCACCAACCGAACCGGCTCATTTACCCGCCCGATGCGGCGCATCAGCGAAAAAGCCACAGCAGTGCACACCGCAGCTAGGAGCAAGGCTCCTGCGCCAAAAGCGCTGTTGTACGCGGATCGCGCTGATTCACGTGAGCTCAGGCTTACTGCGATGACCCATGGCGCTGCAGTCGCCATGATTGCTGATGCGTTGATCCAGCTGCGGCGCGCATCGATGCTCTCGTGCAACATCTGCTCGTCACGTGCGCTATCAGCTACGTGCTCCAACATGGTGATCGCATCTGGCGAGCCGAGTCTGCGCACCAGACGAATCACAACAATGAGGCGATCGGCAACTGCATCGTTAACCACTTCGCCAAACCACACGAACGCCTCATCGATTCTTCCCGTGCTGCGGACATCTGCAGCAAAAGCGCGGGCTGCCCACGCGGTCGGCTCTGGCAAGTGCTGCATCGCCTCGATCAGCGCCAAATCAGGTGGCACGCCTGCCCGAATTGCGCTCACTGCTTCATCGATAACGGCCGGCCAAGCGGATCGCAGGCGCTGCTGGGAAATGCGGGTGCGACGGACGCGAATAGCCCGCGGGAGCGCTGAAGTTGCGACGGCGGCCATCACTGCGAAGGCGAACACATCCGTGACCAGGAAGGTTGCTGCCGCAACCAGAACCACAGTCGCGGATCGGCGAAGCCATAGGTTTGCCCCTTTCACGATGCCCGCCTCGTGACTGACGCCGGCACTGACTTGATCTCAACACCATCGATGCCTTGAACTTCCCGGATTTCTGCGATGCGGCGTCGACCATCAGCAGATCGGTCCATGTGAACGACCAGATCGACAGACTCAGCGATAGTCGGTACTACGAACCCAGACGTCACATTTCCCCCTGCGAGCAACGGCAATGTTGCAAGCTTGCGCAGAGCCTGCTCAGCAGAGTTCGCGTGAATCGTGCACATGCCTTGAACGCCTGAGTTGAGCGCGATCAGTAAGTCGAAAGCTTCCGCCTGACGCACTTCGCCGATGACCAGCACATCGGGCCGCATCCGAAGGGCCTCGACCACGAGCTTGCGCAGTGTGATTTCCCCCGACCCTTCGATACCTGCGGGCCGCGTCTGCATCGATACGACATCTAGTGCCGCGGGGGCGAGTTCAAACACCTCTTCGCACGTGACAATGCGAGCGGTTGCGGGCAAGGCACTGAGCAGTGCCCGAACCAGGGTTGTCTTCCCTGAGTTGGTCGACCCGCTGACAACAATCGATGCCCCGCTGCGAACAGCGCTAAGCAAGAAGTCCAGCTCGTTCATTGACATGCACCCACGGGTGCAGAGGCTGTGCAAAGTCAAGGGCAGACGCGGAAACTTGCGAATGTTCACTGCCATCGCAGCGCCGGTGATCGTCGAGACGACCGCATGCAGGCGGCTGCCATCGGGCAAGGTCACATCAACGAACGGCGACTGAACATCCAGCCGGCGGTGCGTGCGGCGCAACATCCGATCGATGATCCCAACCAGCTCGGACTGCGTCATCACCTCTGAGGTCAATTCAGACTGCCCGTCCCTGGAGATGAATACGCGGTCGTCTCCGTTGACCCAGACTTCCTCAATTGATTCATCGTCAAGAAACTTCTGCATTGGCCCGAAGGGAGCAAACTGTGCTGCAATGTGCGCGGCGGCCGCGTGCGAGATGCCAACGCGACTGCTCATCTCAAGCACGAGAGCGTGAACCGCTTCAGCATCGTCCACTGCGTCCCACTGACGCTTCTTGATCTCTGCTTTGAGTCGCATGATGAGCGGCTCTATCGAACCTTGCTGATCGTCCATGGCGCCGCCTTCCACCCCCGGTGGATGCGGCCGAGTACGCCCAGTGCGGGCAACGCGCATCGGCGCTGCGAATCGTGTGCCATTGAAGGTACGCAGACCAGACCCGAGATTTCAAGAGCCGGCCCGGAAGAAATCGAGCATCAGTCCACGGCGTACTCCGCCAGCATCTCTTTCTCCGCGTCGGTGAGCCGGCGCGAGCGGTGGGTCTGCTTGTCGAACGGCACCAGAACCGTCGTCGCTGTCGCGTAAACCTTGGATTCGTCGTCGGAGTCGAGGATGCGGATGCCGAGGGTGAATGAGGCACCGCCGATTCGGGTCACGACCGACTCCACCACAACCGGTGCGCACGGGTACTCGATCGGCACCAAGTGATCCATGGATTGGTGCGCCACCACGATGCCGTCGCTCATCGAGCCTGGCCCCACTAACCCGCGAGCACGCGCCTGCTCGAACAGCAAATCCACACGCGCTTCCTGCAGATACGAGTGGTACTGCACGTTGTTCACATGCCCGAAGAGATCCAGGTCGTCCCAGCGGATTTGAACCTGAAACCGGTGAACCTTGCCCATATGCCCAAACTACGCCACGGACGGGCGGGAATGCGTCAGCCGAACATTTCGCCGATGCTGGTGACGATCTCGCCGATGACCACGAGCGCCGACCACGCGGCGGCGCCGCCTGACAGCGCGTGGATCTTGTTCAGCATGGGTTCCCCACGCAGGGCGATGGCTGTCGCCATGGCATCGGCGATTCCTGCATCTGGTCCGACCACTGTCGCCGCGCGGGCGACGGCGGCATATTCGCCCGTCTCGGGGTCGAAAATGTGCTCACCGCGTTCGTAAGTGCCGGAGGTCGCCACCGTGCCGTCGGTGACAGACACCGTGGCCATCACTTGGTCTGAGTCATACGGGTGGCGGATGCCGATGTGCCACGGCTCAGTCGGGGATTCCCCACCGCGGCAGACGACATCGCCACCGGCGTCGATCATGAAGTAACGCAAACCCTGCTCGGACAAGATGTCCGCGGCCATTTGCGCAGCCCAACCTTTGACGAAACCGCTCGGGTCGAATCCACCAGGCAACTCCCAGGCGTCGAATGCGCCATCGGTGAACTCTTCAAATTGATCGCACGCATCGAGGACATCCGCTAGCAACTCTCGATCGCGCGCGGTGAACGCCTCTCGCAACTGATCGAGGCTGTCGCCGCGGCGGATTGCTGTCACCAAGCTGTCGTCTCTGTATGTCGAGAAGATGCGGTCGACATCGTGCAACCACGAACAGGCATCGGTGATCGCGCTGTGGATCTTCTTCGGCGTGGTGTCGGTGAACGCCGCGTCACGGACATCGAATGTGACGACGGTCCCCCACACATGCTCGCTATGCCGGACAGCATGCCGAGCCGGCCGAGCTACAACCGTCGTGCAGTCGTCCACGATCTCACAGTCCTGCCTGGGCTAGCGCGGATGCCAAACTTTCGGCATAAGCGTACGAGGTGTAGGTCGCGCCGGAAACCCCCGAGATTTGGGCCGACTGCGCTTTCAATGTCTGCCGCTTCAGTGCCTCGGGCACAGTCAGACCGGTATTCCAATCTGACATCTGATTGTTGATGAACTGGCTCTGTCGGTCGTAAACGTTCGCTTGCATGCTCGAATCAACAATGCGGTTGTTCTTGACCGAGATTGTCACCGTGATCGAACCCCACGGCCCGTCTTGCGCTGCACTGCCGGTGAATTCGCCGCTCACACCGGTGTCAGCAGGCGGCGTGCTGGATTGCACCGATGGGGATGGTGTCCCAGTTTGCACTGTTGGAGCCGGAATGTTGGCTGACCCTGGCGAAGAGCTTGACTCAGCAGGAGCCGGCGTGGGATCGCTCGTCCCGGTGACATCCGTGCTGCCTGCTACATCCGTGCCGCCTGAAAGAACAGGGTGCGGCACCCCGTGCGACACGGTGGATGTAACTGTCGCAGCGCCGGCAACGGCACCAAGCACCGCCAACAGCACGCGCTTCGCCGCGTTAGGACTCTTCATGAATTCTCACCTGACTTAGGGAAGGAACGCGAATTCTTCGTTGTGGATGCGATCGACGGGGACACCGAGCACTTCTGCTGAGGCTCTTGCGGCCTCGATCAACGAGTGCGGGCCGCACAGATACCAATCGCTCTGCGCCGCATGCGGAGCCAACCGGGTGATGCTGTGGGCATCGATCGGGTGGTCCTTGCGAGTCCCGATCAAGAACCGCACGCGGGTGTTGGGCCGCGCGGCCGCGATGTCGTCGAGCTCCTTGGCCAGGATCAGCGCGCTGCGGTCGTGGACCCGGTAAAGCACATCAGCGGACACCTGCGGCGGCAACTCCTCCAGCACCGCCCTGATCGGCGTGATGCCGACACCGCCGGCGATCAGCAGCGCCGAGTCAGTTCGGCGGTTGGCGGCGGTGAACACGCCATAGGGCCCTTCAGCAATCACTCGCGTGCCCGCAGGAATGGACATCAACGCACGGCTGGTGTCGCCAAGGTCGCGAACTGTGATCCGCAGGAATCTGCCGTTCGGTGCAGCCGAGATCGAGAACGGGTGCGCGTGCCACCAGAGCTTCTTCGCAAGAAAGCGGAACATGAAAAACTGCCCGCCGACTGCGGTGAGTTTGTGCAGGTCGCGGCCGCCGATGTAGATGCTGGCGGTGTCAGCGGATTCCTGCACCACCTGCATCACCTTGAAATCGTGGCTCCACGAAGTCGCCAGCGGCAGCAGCCACCTGAACACCAGCACAGCAGCCAAGCTGCCGAAAGTGAGCACCTGCCACATCACTGCGGCGATCGGCTGGTTGATGAATGCCTGTCCCAGTGCCACTTGGTGGGAATACGCCAACAAGATGCCCGCATAGATGCTCAAGTGGGTCATCCACCAGAACTCATACTGCATGTAACGGCGGATGCGGCGGTAGGACAGCACGCCCACCAGCACAAACACCGCGTACCCGATGGCGCCCTTAACCATCTCTTGCATCGTCGTGATGATGTTCCACAGCTGCGCCGGCACCGGCATGTTCGCATTCAGCGCGTATCCGATGGTGATGAACATGACATGGGCGACGATCAGCCAGATTGCGTAAGGACCGGTGACCCGGTGCCATTTGATCAGCCGGTCTTGGCCGACCTCGCGCTCTAACAGCGGGATTCGTGCTGCCAGCAACACGACTAGAAGTGCCGAGTAGGTGCCAACCAGCCCGCAGATACGGCCGATTTCAGTGATCGAGTTGCCAGTTGTGTAGTTGTGCGTGCGAGTGGCAATGTGCAGAGCGAGCACCGCGCCAAGACCGAGTCCAGCCAGCAGCATGGCCGCATCGGCCACCCACGGCCGACGCCGCTTATTCGGCGTAGCGACCTTGGCAGAAATCGTCATGACCCGATGCTCCCCTGCTG
>JBEHCB010000162.1:0-11736 GCA_041192885.1 Actinomycetota bacterium | reverse complement strand
TGTGGCCCTGCTCGCGCGGGCAGGCGGCGAAGCGGGCCTAGAGCTCTGTGCCGCTCAGGAGCGCGAGTGTCGAGGTCACCAAGGCGCGGAAGCCGAGGTTGGTCCAGATCTGTGCCGCTGCGGCGAGATCGGCGACTCCACTGCCCTTGACCAGATCTTCATTAATACGACCGCGAATGGTCAGCACGCGTGCGCGCGTCACCGGCGGCAGTGATTCATCTGGGTTCACGCCTGCCAGGGTCATTGCCGCGGACGGCGCATCCCCTTGAGCGAGGTCGATGTGGGCTCTGGCGGTCTGCAGCAGCGCATCGATATCCGGCGAGACTTCATCTGAATCAACTTCGCCCAAGTCGGTCAGCACGCCGGCCGCAGTCTCGTAGTCACCTGCATCGATGTGGGTGAGTGCGGTTTCGATGACGAACTGCTGGACCACAGTCGCGGTGCGCGGTTCGTCGCCGTGGTCGCGAGCCCAGGCCAGAGCCTGGTCGCACACGGCCAACCGCTCTTGTGTTTCGCCGGTGCTGAGCGCTTCGGCATAAACATCGGTGGCAACCGAGTGCACTTCAGCGGCGCTGCCGATGATTCGCACCGTCACCCACAGCCGTTCCAGCAATTCGCCGGCGGCCCGCCTGCGACCGAGCCTTTGCAGGCACCACAGCTGCTCCAGATCGCACCACAGCACGCGCTCGTGGTCACCCACAGCCTGGAGTTGCTCGCGGGCAGTGTCGATGTGGGTGAATGCATCCTGCGCGCGGTCGCACAGCCGCAGAGCGCCGGCGTAGCGGTAATGAGCGGTGCCGATGAAGTCAGCTCGACCGAGCGTCGTTGCGATATGGATGTTCTCTTCCAGGTAAACGAGCGCCGCGGTGTAGTCATCGCACTCGTCGAAGTGGCGGGCCAGCCGATCGTTGGCGTGCAACACCTTCGCCAGATCTTTCGCACCGGAGTAAAGCTGTCGCGCTGCAATCAAATGGGCCCGAACTTCCGCAGGATCGCGCTCCTCCGCAGCACATGCGCGCGCAAGGCTCTCGTGGATTTCGGCTGCGGCGGTTGGCTCTTCAAGCCGCTCGGCAATATCAAGTGCGGTGACCAGGTGCGAATGTGCTCGCTCGATCTCGCCCATCTCCTCAAGCAACCCAGCAGCGCCCACATGCGCATCAAGCAGCTCGGACTCGGGTCCGTACTCAAGCAGCAAGGGGATAGCGCGGTCGTAGTGCGCTAGCGCCTCGTCGAAATCTTGCAACTGAGTGCGGCACGAGGCAGAGGCCATCAACCCGTGCACCATCGCGCCGAAGTTCTCGGCTGACTCCCATTCGTCGATCGATTCCTCGGCACAGACGACCGCTTGCTCCCAGCGCTCGTTGCGGGCAAGACGAGAGCCCAGCATGTAAAGAGCCTCAGCACGGCGCGATCCCTCGACATGGGGAAGGACCTTCCACAGCAGGTCCTCGCTGGCATCGTGAAGGTTGAGCGTGGTCGGATCGACCCCCTCCGGCAGACCGTCGTTGCGCCCTTCAGGCGTCTGATCTTGTCCGTCCGGCTGATCGCTCATGTGCCCCTCCGTCGCACTCTCAGATGGCGGTATCCAATCAGACGGGTGCGACATGTGCCCACCCTTCACCGCGTGGCGAACGCCGATTGACGCCTGTCGCTGTCAGACTAAGGTGGAACCCGCGGAGTATGAGTCCGCGGGTTTCTTTGTCCCTAACACCCCAGGGATCGGCTCTTGGCAGGGCAGCGGGTGTCGACGCGTTGGAGGCGAGATGTTGCGGGGATTCCGCGGGGCTACCCGCTTGCAGGCCGACGATGCAGCGGAGATGGAAGTTGCCGTCAGCGAACTTGTTGCCGAGATGCTCAAGCGCAATAACTTGCATACCGACGATCTGGTGAGCATGTTCCTCACCAACACCCCTGATTTACTTTGCGCATTCCCTGCCGCGGCAGTGCGCCGAGCAGGTTTGGTCGATGTCCCGCTGCTGTGTGCAACCGAAATCGATGTGGTCGGCGCGATGCCCAAGGTGGTGCGCGTGATGCTGCATGCCGAAAGCCCGTTGTCGCGCAGCGAAGTTCAGCATGTGTACCTGCGGGGGACTGAGGAATTGCGCCGTGACATCAGCGGGGCTTGATTCTGTCGCAGTCATCGGCTGCGGTCTGATAGGTGCGTCAATCGCGGCTGCCTGCGCCGAAGGCGGCGTGCGCGTTTACGCCAGGGATATCGATGCCGCCAACTTGGCGCAGGTGCAATCTCGTGCCGACGTGCAGGGATGGAATGGCGAGCCTGTGGATTTGATCGTGGTGGCTGTCCCGCCGGCTGCGGTCGTCGCCGTCATCGAAGAAATCAGCGCCCTAGCGCAGCAGACGCCCATAACCGATGTCGCATCAGCGAAATCACAGATCGTCGCCGCAATCGACTCGCCGTGGTTCGTCGGCGGTCATCCGCTTGCCGGATCCAGCCATTCCGGGCCGGCAGCGGCAGACGCGGGCCTGTTCGCCGGCCGTCCTTGGGTCACATGTGCGAGGCAGCGGGCAAACACGCAGGCACGCGCGGCGGTGAGTGCGCTGATCGGCGTGTGCGGAGCCCATGAGGTTCAGGTCTCTGCCGATGAGCACGACCGCGCAGTCGCGGTCACCTCGCACGCTGTGCAGATGACTGCAGCCGCGCTCGCAGTTCAATGGGCGCAGTTGCCGGCACCAGCCCATGAGTTGCGCGGTCGGGCTTTCGACGAGGTGTTGCGGCTCGCTGGCTCTGATCAGCAACTATGGCAGCAGATCGCATCGGCGAATGCTGGCGCACTGTCTCAAGCCCTCTTGAGCCTGGCTGATCAGTTGACCGAGATCGCCGACGCGCTTTCCGTTGGCGATTCGAGCGCCGTTGAAAACCTGATTGCTCTCGCTAACGAGGCCACGCGAACCAACTGAGGTTCTGCACGCATCGCGCTTGCTCGAAGTTTCAATGCCCTCGACGGTTTAGCGCAGGAACAATGCGTTCATCCGCTTAGTTGCGAATGTGACACCGACGATGGCCATCACCGCGAAGTATGCGAGGTGGCCGAGCAGTGCGATATCAATTTGGCCAAGAGTCAGCGATCGGATGAGCGCGACACCTTGATGCAACGGCAGCGCCTGCAACAACAGGCGAATCGGCGTCGGGTACACATCCAGTGAGTAGAAAGAGCCGGAGAACAGCAGCATCGGCAGCAGCGCAAACTGCACCCAGTCCATTTGTTGGAAGGACTTCAAGTACGAAGTGATGGCCAGGCCGCACGCCGCAAAGCCGAAGGCGATGAACATTGCCGCAGGGATAGCCAGCAGACCACCCCACCACGACGGGATCAAACCAAGCGGAATCATCACGGCCATGAACGCGACGGCATAAAACAGACCGCGCAGCAGGCACGCGAAGATCTCGCCCAAGGCCACATCGAGCGGACCCATTGATGTCGCCATGATGCCTTGATACAACTTGGCGAAGTGCATCTTGAAGAAGACGTTCCAGGTTGATTCGTAGATCGCACCGTTCATGGCTGAGTTGGCCAACAGCGCCGGTGCCAGGAATGCGGCGTAGCTGATCGTTTGGCCGCCGCCTATGTCGACGGTGCCGATGAAGGACCCCAGGCCGTAACCGAAGGCGGCGAGGTAGAACACCGGCTCCGCGAACCCCGAGACCACCATCAGCCACTGCGTCGACCTCACGGCGGTCCAGAATCGCTCCACCATCGCGTGTGCCCGACGAGAGTAAATACCTGCGCCCGGCAATTGGCTCAGCCTGTCCGCGATGTCAGCGGCGAGAGATTGTTTCTTTTGCGCGGCAAGGGTCATTGCGTCATCTTCTTCGTGATCAGCCGCTGCGCGATGAGGAAGCAGACGGTGCCGAGCACTGCGAGGTAGCCGAGGTGCGTGGCCACCAGCCAGGTGGGGATGTCTTTGCCGTACATAAGGAAGCGCCCCAGGTCAGTCGCATGCCACAGCGGAGACACCCAGCCGATCCATTGCAGCCACGCTGGAATCGAGCTGAGCGGGAAGAACGTGCCGGAGAACATGAACAGCGGCGTGATGATGAATCGGCCAACGCTGGCCAGGAAGTTCTGAGAGTCGATGAATCTCAAAGTGAGCATGAGCATGACCGAGGCGAAACTCACGCCGGCGAGCATCGCCGCCGGCACCGCTAAGAGCGCGTGCGTGCCGCGGAAAGCACCGGCGATACCCAGCACCACCCAGTAGATGATGGTCGTGAACAGGCCGCGCAGGAATGCCACGACCATGACCCCTTGTGCCACCTGGTTCGGAGTCACGGAGGTTGCGGTCATCGCGTAATACACGTTCTCCCATTTGAGCCCGTGCATCGTGGGGAATGTGACTTCCTCAAAGGTGCTTTGGATTGCGGCTGTTGCCAGGAGTGCTGGGGCGAGGAATGTCAGGTATGGCACGCCGTCGGGTCCCATGCCGGGGCCGTTGCGGTCGACCAGGGCGCCGACCCCGAATCCGATCGAGGCGAGGTAGAGCACCGGATTGCCGATGCCGAATGCGATGACAGCGCCGATCCACTTCATCAAGTTGCGGAGCCGATACTCGGCCACGTACCACCAGCCCATGCGCATGGCCTTGGGTGCATCGACAACCGTCAAGGCGCCCTGCCAGGAGTTGGCGCGAGATTGGACGAATGCCATGTCAGTCCACCAAGCTCCGGCCGGTCAACCGCAAGAACACATCTTCCAAAGATGAGCGGCGAACCAGCGAGGTGATTGGGTGGTGGCCGCGCTCCAAGACCCGTGCCAAGTCGCGCTCGCCATCTTCGGTGTACATGAGGATGCGATCGGGCAGGATTTCCAACCGGTCGGCAAGGTCACGGATGTGTTCAGCCGCTTCTGCGTTGCGATCGGATCCGAAGCGAACTTCGATGACTTCGCGACTGACGTATTTCTGGATCAAGCCAGCGGGTGAGCCCTCAGCCATGAATGTGCCTTTGTCCATGACGACAAGCCGGTCGCACAACTGCTCTGCTTCGTCCATGTAGTGCGTCGTGATGATTAGCGTGACGCCGGTCTCTTTCAGCCGGAACAAGCGGTCCCACAGGATGTGGCGCGCCTGCGGATCAAGGCCGGTGGTCGGCTCGTCGAGCATCAAGATCTCGGGTTCGTTGATCAGCGCGCGAGCGATGGTTAACCGTCTTTTCATGCCGCCGGATAGCGCTTCGACTTTGGAATCGCGTTTGTCGCCGAGTTGGGCGAAATCCAGGAGCTCTTCAATCTTCGTGTTGATGAACTGCTTGGTTAAGCCGAAGTAGCGGCCGTAGATGTAGAGGTTCTCGGTGACGGTGAGCTCACGGTCGAGGTTGTCCTGCTGTGGCACGACACCTAAGTGCGCGCGGATCCAGGGCCCGTGGTGGTCGGTGTCCCGGTTGAGGATCTGCAAGCTGCCGCTGGTTCGCTGCGATGTGCACGCGATCATCCGCATCGTCGTGGACTTACCCGCGCCATTCGGCCCGAGGAGGCCGAAAGACTCACCGCGCTTGACGGTGAAATCGATGCCATCGACGGCGGTGAAATCGCCGTAGGTCTTGGTCAGACCTTGGGCGACGATCATGTCGTCGGTTGGTGCGTGTTCCATCGCGGGCCTTCCATAATCGCGGGGGCGTCGCCACACGGCTCGAATCAGGTGTCAGTGCTGATCTTCATGTGCCCGATGCCAGACGTAGTTCTTGTCGCCGCGGGTGACGCTAGCAGCGCGATTACGGCATGCCCGCAGCGCGCAACAGCACCAGCGACAGCGCCCCCACGGCTGCGGCGCACGGCAGCGTGATCACCCAGGCAGTGAGGATGTTGCCTACTACGCGCCAGCGCACCCATTTTCGGCCACGAGTTGCGCCGGCGCCAAGGATCGCCGACGTAATCGTGTGTGTGGTGCTGATGGGCGCTTTCAGGGTGATTGCCATCCAGAACAGAACTGACGAAGCCACGGTCTGTGATGCAACTG
Source organism: Actinomycetota bacterium (assembly GCA_041192885.1). Classification (GTDB taxonomy): domain Bacteria; phylum Actinomycetota; class Actinomycetes; order S36-B12; family UBA5976; genus RFTO01. Next base: position 5,763 of record JBEHCB010000162.1, on the reverse strand, counting down.
CGCGGACTGGATCCATCTCGATGACGCGCTTGCCGAGTGTTTTCATGATGCGCCAACCGCCGGCGTATGTGCCGAGGCTGATGGCAAGCGCCGCCGCGATTTTCACCCAAGGGTGAATGTGCTCGTCATCATGGGATTGGTAACCGCCGATGACCAGCGCCAAGGTGATGATGCCCATCGTCTTCTGCGCATCCTGCAGACCATGTCCCACGGCCATGGCAGAGGATGCGGCAACCTGGGTTGCGCGAAAACCGGGGCCGACCTTTGGTCGAGTGGCTTTACGGAACAGCCACTGGACCAGCAGCGTCAAACCGAATGCAGCCGTGAAACCAATCAGCGGTGATGCAACCATCGGAATCAGCACTTTGCCGATAACCCCACCAGCACGCTGAACCAAAGGCTTCTCGCCGTCGAAGGACCACCAGTGGACCGCGTTGCTGGCGGCCAATGCGGCTCCAACCAACCCGCCGATGAGTGCGTGAGAGGAGGATGAAGGAATCCCGAACCACCAGGTTATGAGATTCCACGTGATTGCACCGATGAGCGTGGCAATCACGATTGTCAGCCCGCTAATGCCCTCAGGCGCATCTATGAGGCCTTTCCAAATCGCCTTTGCTACATCCTCGCTGATGAAGGCACCCACAAGGTTGCCGAGTGCGGCGATGAGCAAAGCCACGCGCGCGGACATCGCCTTTGTCGCAACGGAAGTGGCGATTGCGTTTGCTGCGTCGTGGAAGCCGTTGGTGTAGTCGAAGATAAGCGCCACCGCCACGATGGCGATGACGATGGCCAGTGTGGCATCCACTCCGCTCAGGACTCCTTGATGGCGATGGTTCGGACCACCCGGCAGGCATGAGACATCTCATCCAATGACTGCTCTAGTGCGTCGACCACGCCTTGAATGCGAAGGACGGTCATTGCGTCGTATTCGCCGCTGAAGAGCTTGGCGGTGATGCGGCGGTGGATGCGATCGCCTTCGTCCTCGATCGTGTCTGTCTCGCGGTAGTAGTGGCCCAGATCTTTCAACGTTCGCAATCGAGGCATTGTGGTGGCAGTCAACTCGGCAAGGCGACGAACCGCATCAGCCAATTCCGCTGTCTCCTTGGGGAAGTCCTGCACCGAGTGCAGGATTGCCAAATCAGCGGCCTCCTCCATCGCATCCATCGAATCATCGAGGTAGTCAGCCAACTCTTGGAGGTCTCCTCGGTCATACGGTGTGATGAACATTTCGTCGATGCGCAGGCTGATCCGACGCAGCAGGTCGTCTGCTTCGGTTTCGAGTTCGCCGACTCGGGCTGAGATTGCTTGACGTTCAGCACCAGGCGGGGCAGTGACCAAATCGCAGATTGCGCGGCCGCCGGCGCTGATTCGCTCAGCTAACGATGTGTACAAGTCGAAAAGAACTGAATCTTTAGGCGTCAAAGCCATGGGTATCTAATCCCCTCAGGAAGTTTCGCATCGCGGGCATCGATGCGATTTTGCAGGGCGAACTTAGCGGTGTTCGCGGATGGGCGCGAACGGGCTGTCGCATGAATTGCCATAGTTCATTCATAGTTCATTCAAAATTCATCAGGTACTGCGACTACTGCGGTGCTGGTTAGCGCAGGGGTCGAGCCGGCATTGCCGACAAGGCGCGCAAACTGTTGAGGTCAGCGTCGCGGGTGATGGCTTCCTGCGCTTTGGCGGCGTTCCAGGTGTCTATCGCCGCGGCCTTCGCCGCGGCTGTCTTCGCAACCTTGGCAGCTGCTCGATACGTGGAGTTCGCTGCTGCGATGTCGCGACGGAACTGGTCGCGAATGTTGCGCTTGGCTTGGCTGAGATTCACAGTGGCAGCGGTGTACAGGGCGGACACAACCCGCCACTCAGTGAGTTTTTGCTGAGGCTTGGCTGCGTACGCTGCTCTTGCTGCTTCGTATTTGTCGCGAGCGCGCTCGTACGCATCCACGCTGGCTGTCACCCGGCTGTCGGCTGTTGCGGGCGCACCCGTCAGCAGAGGCGCAGCAGTCAGCGCAGCGGCCATGGCGACCGCCGACACAACCCGTCTCAAGCGCACGCCTACAGATTACTTTGGCTTAGCAAGAGCGCACTTTGCTGGTTTTTGGCAATCGTCTGTGAGTGATGGCGTGGAAGCCTTGGATCGCGTCAGCGTGGCATGATTGAGACTCGAATCTCGGCAAGAACGGCGGGGCTCCCCGCAGATGCGAGGTAGCGCATGGCACCGGCTCGAATCCTGGTGATCGATGACGAACCGGGTATTCGCGACTTGCTCCTCGATGCGCTGAGCCCTGCGGGTTTTGATGTTGTGGTTAGCGAAGATGCGACTCGCGCGTATCAGCAGATGCAGCACCGCCGATTCGACCTCGTCATCGCCGATGTGAACATGCCCCGAGTAACGGGGTTCGATCTGTTGCGCAAGCTCCGTGCAGGCGCAAATCAAACGCCTTTCCTTTTCCTCACGGCCAGAACTGACCGAGCAGACATTGCTGAAGGATTTCAACTCGGCGCTGATGATTACGTTACGAAGCCATTCTCGATTGATGAGATCCTGCTGCGAGTGCAGGCGATTTTGCGCCGGACAGGAGCTGCGACGGAGCCACACGGTTACGAGTGCGGTCTGCTCACCATGGATTTAGACCGGCATGAAGTCAGCGTCGGCGGCGAGACCGTCGACCTCTCGCCGACAGAATTCAAACTCCTGCGCTTCTTGCTCCAGCACAAGGACAAGGTCGTTCCGAAAGAACAGCTCTTGACCGCGATCTGGGGTCGAGATTTCGCCACTAACGCCGCAGTCGTTGACACCTACATTTCGTATCTGCGCAAGAAAATCCATGTGAATGGATTCACGGGCGTCCAGACAGTTCGCGGCATCGGATTTCGAATCAGCCCCGAATCGTGAAACTGCGAACGCGGCTGGCTCTGTCGACGGGCCTAGTGACATTGGCGGTTGCAGTTGCCGTTGGTGGCTATGCCCTGGCCGTATCCGTCAGGACACAAATCGAGCGCGTCGATGGCGGCCTTGACCGCAATGTGGGCCTGATCCAGCGTGATACGACCACACCGCTGGCCGAAGCGCTGTTGTTGGCCAAGCAGGATCCTTTGGTTGCTGTCGTTGCGATTGTTGATGCTGACAGGCGGATGACGGTCCTCTCCGGAAGTCCGTCATTGCTGCCATCAGTCATACCTGCCGACCTGTTGAGATCCGCAGTCGCAGGCACCCAATCTTTGGCGGCTCAAGAAGTCCGTATCCGCACCGTCGGTTTGCCTGACGAAGAGTTCATCGTTATCGGCGCATCTGTTCGCGATGTGAATTCATTTCGTGCTCGCAACACGCAACTTCTGGTGCAATTCGCTTTGCTCGCAGCGCTCCTGGGCGGAGCCGTGATTGTTGTCGTGACCCGCCTTGATCTGCGTCGGGTGGAGAAGTTGATTCAGTCAGCAAGCTCTGTCGCGCAGGGAGAGTCCGTGCGGGTTCCAGCAGCACGCGGCAGCTCTGAGGTTGCAGAACTATCCCGAGCGTTGGAACGCATGGTGGCGACACTTCAAGCAAATGCTGCGAGTGAGCGCGAAATGCGGGTGCGCATGGAGGAATTCTTAGCTGATGCATCGCATGAGCTAAGGACGCCGTTGACAGTGATCAACGGGTACCTGCAGTTGCTGCAGTCGCAAGCCGGGTCTAGCTCTGAACAGGGCCAACGGGCGCTCGCGCGAATGTCACACGAGGCGCAGCGGATGAGCGATCTAGTGTCGAATCTCTTGCTCCTCGCGGAAGTGGGCTCGGTGTCTACCCCGGAGATCGAGAGGTTCAATCTGACTCATCTGGTGTCTGCTGCAGTCGAAGATCTGCGGGCCCTGAATCCGGATCGAAACATCGACTCGATGGTGGCACCGCACGTCGAGGTGGACGCTGTGCCTGCTCACATGCAGCAGCTCGTTGCGAATATCGTCAGCAACATTGAACGTCACACGCCTTCGGATGCAGCGGTCAGAGTTCGGCTGTGGCGGGAGTCCGAAGCCGCCTGTCTGCGAGTTGAAGATGGAGGCCCTGGCTTGCCCGCGATCGCGAATGGTGAAGCTGGCGAAGTCGCAACGCGCGAGTTCAGCCGATTTGACCCTTCACGTTCACGTGAGACTGGTGGATCGGGCCTGGGCATGAGCATCATGGCTGCGATTGTTGACGCCCATCAGGGCCGTATGCAGTTGCACCGAAGTGACCTTGGCGGGTTAAGGCTCGACATCCAGCTGCCGCTGCCCGTTGGTGGTTGAGCCTCGGTCACAGTGCGCCCGCGGGCTTGCCTGAAAGCGCCAACCGTCCGCGACGGATGTGGCGATTTTTCGCGTATGCTTTGGCAATCCGGGCAGTTGCGTGGAATCTTCCCGGGGTTTTTAGGGGCCACCTAAGGAGAACGCCATGAAGATGTCCCGCCTTGCCTCAATTTGTGTCCTGGCTCTGTGTGCGGCTTTTGCGGTCGCGCCTGCGGCAAGCGCAGAACCAATCATTGACGTGTCCGAGCTCAACTTGCCTGAATCGATTATCACAGCCGGCGATGCATATGCGATTTACGACGAGGGCGCTGACACCACCTCGGTGTGTCTTCTGTTCGTCTCCACCGACGTGGACACCACGTTGATCTTCCACGACCTCGCCGTCAACGGCAGCCAGATGTTCCTGGAGGAGTTCATCGGCCGCCAAGTGGTGGACGTGACTATTGATGAGTCCGCAAACCAGGCGATGTGTATTCCCGTTGCAGAGGGGGATGTCACCGAGGAAGGCCCGGAGTTCTCCCTATCGAGTTCTGCAGACCAGACCGTCGTGGGCGATCGAACGAATCTGACATTCCCAGACTCGTATCAAGATGTTATTGCCGATCTGGATGCTCTCGGCTTCGATGTCTACGACGCCTACTTCACAAGCAACCAGCGCGATGACGGAACCCTGGCCTACGACTTCAAGGTTGACATCACCCCCCGCGACGACATCAGCGAGAACCCGGTGAATCTGGCCATCACCGGTGCATCGTTGGTCCTCGATAACGGTGATGAAATCACCATGGGCGAAGGAGATCGCATTCGCTCGATCAAAGAAGACGACGAGTTGTGGCTGGGCTTCACCACTGAGGACCCAGAAATTGGGTTGGGAGATGTGCAGGTCACAGCCGAGATTGACGCAGTGCGCCCCAGCACATTCAAAGCGACGGGCAAGGTGCCAGCTGGCCTCCGGATCACAGCCAGCCCGCAAACATGGACGCACGATGAAGAGAACCAGACCACGGAAGTTTCTAGTGTCACCCTGTCTAACACCACGTCGAAGCCGCTGAATCTGTCTATGTCATCGGCGAAATTGCTGGAAACCAGCGGCTCATCGATGACGGATTTGAGACTGCGGTCAAAGCCCATTCAGTACATCACTGTGCCCGCCAAGGGCGCCATCGTGCTCTCACCGTTCGCCACGCTTTTCGATGGTGACTTGCGCTACGGGTTCGCCTTGGCATTCTCCGCCACTTTCGCGCAGCAGACACCAAGCGCAGTGGACGTCAAGGGCTTGAAGATGCCAAAGGGCTACACGGTTGAACCGATGTCGTTTGATTTGCTCCAATACGATTCAAAGACCAAGACCACTGCAGTGTCCTTGCTGTTGTCACAGGTGGTCACTGCTAGCGACAAGGCACTTGTCTTGGCGCCCGCCACACTGAATGGAAAGAATTCACCAACTGCCGTTGCGGGGGGCGTCAATCTCACCACCGCTGCCGGAAGGTTCCGGTTCTT